>NZ_WTKY01000010.1:0-102108 GCF_011378815.1 Pseudoalteromonas sp. 31A1
ATAGACGATATCCCCGATGGGTTAAGCCAAAACCATCTAAGTATCCCCATAAAAAGAAAAATGCCAGTCAGCTTAACTGACTGGCATTAACCTTTAGGTGCTTTTTTGGTTTTAAACTCAGCTTATAAATTTAATAAATAAGCTTCAATAAAGCGGCGTTGGTTAGCGGCTTTTGGCGCTGTTTTAAATATAAGTGTATTACCATTTTTACGTAGTTTTAGCTCATTAGTAAATTTACATTCGATAGCATTGAACTGAGCTATGTCGTTTTTAAAACTTTGGTCTTTTTCGCACATGTATGCCATTTCGTTTGCAACTTGTGCACAAAATGAACCCACTGGATATTCTTTTAGGTTTTCATCATCAATGCTTTCCCAATCAACATTGGTATTTATTTTTAATCCGCATTGCTTATCTATTTCGCTATTAGCGGCAGCTATATTTTTTTGTTGATACCCTAAATGCTTTTCACGATTAAACTTCGCTAGTTTAGCTTGAGTACCTTTATTTAACTGTTGATCGTATTGCGCTTTTAAGTCTTCAACAATGGCAGGGTTTGACTCTTCTTTTTTTGATAAGTAAATTCCATCACGAGTGTCTGGAATATAAAGATTGTAAGAGCAACAGCGGTAGCCTTCCTCAACACTTACTAAACTTCTTTGTGTACCATCGTAAGTATATTTGTAAGCTTTATTACTACCATGAGGTTTTAATTCGGTTAAAAATACAATCCCATCAATATCATGGTTTATGCCTGTTACTTTTACTAAAGCTTGTTTTTTATCTGTTGTTGGGGCAATAACAACATTAACGCCTTCGCCCGAACTTAGTTCTATTGGGTACTTAGCAAATTCCAAAGCAAAGCTTTTTTGACTAAGTAAAATACAGGCTATAAAGAATAGTTTTTTCATATTAAGTCCTTTTTAAGTTTTAAAGTTATACAGCAAGCTGGTTTATAACATTGATAATAATTGATTAAAAGCAATACAGGGTAGGTGAACGTGCCTATTTTTTGATTTTTAGCGTTTAAAAAACTAATTAACGTGTTTTTGGCACGAGTGAATTGTGCAGACGTACATAGTAACTAAGCACGAATTTTGGCATTATAGCGCCATTAAACTTTGCATAGCTGTAAAGTGAGCATACGATTTAAGGAAAGTATATGCATATACATATTTTGGGCATTTGTGGCACGTTTATGGGTGGTATTGCAGCCATTGCTAAATCATTAGGTCATAAAGTAACGGGTTCTGATCAAAACGTTTACCCACCAATGAGTACGCAACTTGAAGAGCTTGGCATTGAACTGACTCAAGGCTACGACGTATCTCAATTAGAGCCAAAACCAGATATGGTAGTTGTCGGTAATGCAATGAGCCGTGGTAACCCGTGTGTTGAATATGTGCTTGATAAAGGTCTGCCTTACACCTCAGGCCCTGAATGGCTTAAACATAATTTATTACAAAAATCGTGGGTACTTGCTGTAGCGGGTACGCATGGAAAAACAACCACAGCAAGTATGCTTGCGTGGGTTTTAGAGTATGCAGGTTTAAAACCAGGGTTTTTAATTGGCGGCATAGTCCAAAATTTTGGTGTATCGGCAAAAGTGGGTGAAACGCCATTTTTTGTTATTGAAGCCGATGAATACGACACTGCTTTTTTTGATAAGCGCAGTAAGTTTGTCCATTACCTTCCACGTACACTTATTTTAAATAATCTTGAATTCGATCACGCTGATATTTTCGAAGATTTGAACGCAATAAAAAAACAATTTCATCACTTAATGCGTACATTACCTCAAAGCGGCAAGGTAATTTGGCCTAAGCAAGACGTAGCGCTTAATGACGTAATAGCACAAGGGCTTTGGAGCGAAAGCGAAACGCTAGGCGATGATTGGAGCTATGAATTAATAAAAGCCGATGGTAGTGAGTTTAATGTACTTTTAAATAACGAAAAGCAGGGCACTGTTTGCTGGCAAGCAATAGGCGAGCATAACGTTAAAAATGCAATTATGACTATCGCAGCAGCGCGTCATGTGGGTATAGCTGTTGATCATAGTATTGATGCCTTAGGAGAATTTATTAGCCCTAAAAGGCGTATGGAGCTAAAGGCTGATATTAATAATATTAAGGTGTATGACGATTTTGCGCATCACCCAACAGCAATTAAAACTACGCTTGCAGGACTGCGCGCAAAAGTAGGTGATGAAAAAATTATCGCTATTTTAGAGCCGCGCTCAAACACGATGAAAATGGGCGTGCACCAATATACATTATTAGATTCACTGCGTGATGCTGACGACGTACTACTTTTTGAACCAGAGAATCTAAATTGGTCGCTAAAAGAGCAAGCAGATAAAGCAGGCATGCAGTGCTTTAGCAGCACGCAAACAATTATTGATACGGTGCTTGAAAATATTGAGCCTAATCAACATATTTTAATTATGAGTAATGGCGGTTTTAATGGCCTTCATCAACACCTTGTTGATGGTTTAGCTGATAAATACAGCGGAGAATAGTGTGCAATTTAAAGATAGAATTACGCTCGCTTTTAGCGGTGCATCAGGTGCGCCTTATGGTTTAAGGTTACTTGAAGTATTGCTTGAACAGCAATTTCAAGTTTACGTACTTATCTCAAGTGCAGCGCGAGTGGTGCTTGATACAGAATCAAATATTAAGCTCTCTGGTAACGAAGATAAAGCCACTGAGCAGTTAAGTACGCTGTTTAATGCTAAATCTGGGCAGTTAAAAGTATACGGTAAAGATAACTGGTTTAGCCCTGTGGCATCGGGCTCTGCGGCACCTAAAAAAATGGTGGTATGCCCGTGTAGTGCAGGATCGGTTTCTGCAATTGCGGTAGGGGCGTCAGATAATTTACTAGAACGCGCCGCCGATGTTGTAATAAAAGAACGCGGGCAGCTAATTTTAGTACCGCGCGAAACACCATTTAACGAAATTCATTTAGAAAACATGCTTAAGTTATCTCGTTTAGGGGTAACTATTATGCCAGCAGCACCTGGTTTTTATCATAAGCCACAAAGTATTGAAGACTTAGTCGATTTTATGGTGGCAAGAATTTTAGATCATTTAAACATTGAACATAACCTAACAAAACGTTGGGGTTATGGTGAGGGTAAGTAATGGTTAAGCAAAATATTGCTTTAAATATAGAAGGCCTTACTAAGGTTTATAAAAATGGTGTTGAGGCCATTAAAGGCGTTGATTTACAAGTTTACGAAGGTGATTTTTTCGCTTTGCTTGGCCCAAATGGAGCTGGTAAATCAACCACTATTGGTGTTATTTCCTCACTTGTTAATAAAACAAAAGGCAAAGTAGAAGTATTCGGTTGCGATATTGATACTGATTTAGAAGCCGCAAAAGCGCATTTAGGCTTAGTGCCGCAAGAGTTTAACTTTAGTCAGTTTGAAACGCTTAGCCAAATACTTGTTAATCAAGCTGGTTATTACGGTGTTCCACGCGCTGAAGCCCATAAGCGTGCTGATAAATACCTAGCTCAACTTGGTTTACTTGAGAAAAAAGACAAGCAAGCGCGTACGCTTTCAGGTGGTATGAAACGCCGCTTAATGATTGCACGTGCGCTTATGCACGAACCAAAGTTGCTTATACTTGATGAGCCAACAGCAGGTGTAGATATAGAGCTTCGTCGCTCAATGTGGGATTTTTTACGCCAAATAAATCAGCAAGGCGTTACCATTATTTTAACCACACATTACCTTGAAGAAGCAGAGTTACTGTGTAAAAACATTGCGATTATCGATAATGGTCGAATTGTTGAAAACACCACAATTAAAGCACTGCTTGCAAAGCTTGATAAAGAAACGTTTATTTTAGATTTAAAAACGCCTGCAAATCCTGTAACGCTTGATGGCTATAAATTTACCATGACAGACGATCGCACTGTTGAGGTGGAAGTTGCTAAATCACAAGGGTTAAATGCTGTGTTTAGTGCATTAACAGCTCAAGGTAATACTGTATTGAGTATGCGAAATAAAGCAAACAGACTAGAAGAGTTATTTGTAGGATTACTAGAGCAAGGGCGGGGCGAATAAATGTTTAAATATGGCGTAGCCTTAAAGAGTTTATGGATTAAAGAGTGTATTCGTTTTTTACGTATTTGGGTGCAAACCTTAGTACCGCCAGCAATTACAATGAGCTTATATTTTGTTATTTTTGGTAACTTAATTGGTTCACGAATTGGCGATATGGGCGGTTTTAGCTACATGGAGTTTATTGTACCGGGCCTTATAATGATGTCGGTCATTACCAATTCCTATTCCAACGTAGCCTCTAGTTTTTATTCAACAAAGTTTCAAAAAAGCATTGAAGAGCTTTTAGTTGCACCTGTACCTAACTACATCATTGTTCTAGGCTATATGGGTGGCGGTATGACGCGCGGTATTATGGTGGGCTTTATAGTTACCTGTGTATCGTTATTATTTGTTGATATTCAAATTCATAATATTTTTGTAATTATGGCAACGGTTATTTTAACCTCAGCCGTGTTTGCTTTAGGTGGCTTAATTAATGCGATTTACGCAAACAGCTTTGACGATATAAGCATTATCCCCACCTTCATACTAACGCCACTAACTTACTTAGGCGGTGTATTTTATTCAATTACGTTGCTGCCTGAATTTTGGCAGAATGTATCACAAATCAACCCTATAATTTATATGGTTAACGCATTTCGTTATGGCTTTTTAGGTGTGTCGGATGTTGATTTGAGCGTGGCTCTTGGGGTTATTTTAGTATTTATAACAGCGTTATTTACATTAGCGCTTACATTGATCAAAAAAGGTGTGGGGCTAAGACACTAATGAGTGATGCAAATTCACGTAGTATTGTATCTAATCAAGCGGGTATTCACGAAAAGCTTGATGAAATAGTAAATAAGCACTTAGATGCTGAATTTAAAAAGCCAATTGCAGCACACACCCAAGCCGCATTTGACGAGGTTAATGCTAAAGTACAAGCCTTTAGTGGCCCGCTTATTTTAGACTCGTGTTGTGGCGTAGGTGAAAGCTCAGCTAACTTAGCTAAGCGCCACCCAGATGCACTTATAATTGGTATTGATAAATCGTCGCACCGATTAGATAAGCACGATGTTGAATATAAGCAAACCGACAGTGGTCAGTACATCTTAGTGCAAGCAGACTTAAATGACTTTTGGCGTTTAGCGGTAGCTGCTAATTGGCAACCTACGCACCATTATTTGTTGTATCCAAACCCGTGGCCTAAATCTAAGCATATTCGTAGGCGCTGGCATGGCGCAGCTATTTTTCCATTTATTGTTAAGTTAGGTGGGAAATTAGAAGTACGCAGCAATTGGGATATTTACGTTAAGGAGTTTGCTCGGGCGCTCGAATTAACAGGCAACCCTTGCGATGTAACGCTTTATGAGTCAGACGATGCCATTACGCCTTTTGAGCGTAAATACTGGGCCAGTGGCCAGCAAAGCCACCGACTCGTTATTAACTTACCTCGCTAAAGTAAGTTAAAGTGCTAATTCTTCTTCTATAACCGTACTAACATGTGACACTGGGTGGGCAAAGTAGTTGCCTTGCATTAGTGTCACATTCGCCTTTTTAAGTGCGGTTACTATGGTTGCATTTTCTACCGACTCTGCCATTAATTGCAAACCAAGTTGATTAGCAAAACTGGCTATATGTTCAATAAACAAATAAATGTCTTTGTCATTCACTATTTGCTTTATTAGCGCGCCATCAAGTTTAATACCATCCACTTCTAGTTTAAGTACATTTGATATATTTGAGTAACCACTACCAAAGTCATCAATAATAACCTTAACGCCTTTTGTTTTAACCATACCAATAAATGCTTTTACTTCAGAAAAGTTGGCAATAGCTTGGGTTTCTAAAAGCTCTAACGTGATGTTGCTTGGGTGCGGGTAACGCTTTAGTTCGTCCGCAATAAACTCACTTAAATTAGGGTCGAGCATATCTTGTGCTGTTATATTTAAACTCCAGCAAATATCGGTTTTTCTAAAGCGACTAACACATTGTGAAAATATAGTACGGGTAAGTATTCCGTCCATTCTTGATCGAGTAACAACATTTAAAAATGCATCAGGTTTCAACACTTCCCCTTGCGCCGTTACCATTCGAGCTAAACATTCGTATTGAACGACCTTGTTGGTATTTGTATCAATAATGGGTTGAAAGTAAGGCACTATACGGTTGTTATCAAACGCTTCACGCACCTCTTTAGCCATTTCAACATTGTATTGATATTGCGTTTTTACATCGTGTAGCGCTTTTGAGTAGTTAACTACGCTATGCCTGCCTTGTTTTGCTTGCAGCGCCGCTATATGAGCATTTTCAAGCAGTAGCGATTTATTACCACTGGCAATACCTGCACATAGGGTTATGTAAATAAAAGGGTCAGTTAACACTGGGGTATTAAAGTTATATGTTTTTACGAGATCGGTAAATTCGTCATTACTCATTTCTTTAGGCGCGAGTAATACTATTTTGTTGGTTGCTAGTCTGTATATATGGCAATGCGCAGAGCTTCTGAGTTTAAAGTGAATAAGTAAGTTTTTCATTACTTTGTCACCCACTTCAGTGCCGTAGAAACTGTTTATATCTTCTATTTCATTAACCCAAATAACGGCTAACTGCATGTGATGAGCATTACTTTTTTTAATAAAGTACTCAAGAGCAATATGATTTGAAAAACCAGTACTTGAGTCAGTTGCTAAAGAGCGCTTTAGTAAATAAATATATATGGCGGCAACAAGTATCGCGATAAAAAAGAAGAAGCTAGCCATTGCAGCAGCTTTCGATACGCTTTCTTTAAGTTTCTCGTTTAAATTGTAAATAGTTATATCGGCACCCGTTAAATAGGTATTGCCGTTAATAGGGTCAACGTAAGGAATAAAAATAGTTTTAAAGTGGCCCCACTGATCGCTCGATATTTCAAATACAGGCTCGGTTGAGTAAAAAGCACTTATATTTGCATCGGTAGCTTCAGGATAGAGATCTAAAAATTGAGTTACTTTGCCATTATTCTGATCGTCTTGCGTGTAGCTTGATGAGCTAAAAAGAACCTTTCCGTCTTTTAAAATCATTGAATACACATAAGCAATATCAAGTGCTTGAGCAAACTCAGAGAGCTGTTTACTCTTATTTTGATAGTAAGAAAAACTTATGTTGTCGCCTTGATTAACCGCACTTAAGTAATTTTCACCTAGAATATGTTTAACGCTGGTGGCGGCATTAAGTAAGCGATTATCAACCGACTGCATTATTTCAGCACGCGTGGTTTGGTAAGTGTAGTAAACATAAGTAAGCAAGCTTATTAAAAATAAGCTAAAGCCTGCCACTATCCAACTAACTTTGACTCTTCCTTCTGGCATATGTGTCCCTTTTTTGTTATCAAATTTATTATACCCAAAATAAGTAAATGCCCAATAAATAATTAGGTTTGGTAGAGTTTTAATTAAATTATCATTTTTTTGTCATCGCTTTGATTGCTTTTATAGGTTTAAACGAGACATTTTAGTTATATTGCAGTAAAGTTAGCGCAATTTTTAAAGAAACACGATTGCTCTAAATGTCCTAATAATTAGGCGTTTTTGATGGGTAAGCGCGTGTTTTAGCTACACACACTAGGTATTGAGATGGATCAAAAGCGTTGTGCCGTCGCCTCTAAAGAAAGCCTTAAGCGTATATTTACTGTACCTGAAGCGCCAGACTCAACTTTAAGCAAAATCGAGCTTGAAATTTCGAGTAATTTAGCAGGTTTTCTAAACGAAAATATAGCGGCAATTGAAAAACCATTACATGAAATCGAAAAAGATTTTCAGTCGGCAGTGATCCCAGAGGATCCAACGTTTGTATCTGCTTATGCCCAAGACATAATGGAGCAACTTGTTGCGCATTCTGTGCATACAGCTGCGCCTAGCTTTATTGGTCACATGACCTCTGCCTTGCCGCATTTCTTATTACCGCTGTCAAAATTGATGGTAGGGCTAAATCAAAATCTAGTAAAAATAGAAACGTCTAAAGCGTTTACGCCTCTTGAGCGTCAAGTGCTTGGAATGATGCATCATTTAGCTTATGGGCAAGAAGATTCATTTTATTCTAAATGGATGCACAGTGCTAAAACCTCATTAGGTGCATTTTGCTCTGGTGGAACGGTTGCTAATATTACTGCGCTTTGGATTGCTCGAAACCGCTTATTAAAACCCGATGGCGATTTTAGAGGTATCGGCGCACAAGGCCTAATTGCCGGTATGCTGCATTACGGCTATAAAGGTTTAGCAGTATTAATATCAGAACGCGGACATTACTCATTAGGTAAATCGGTTGATTTACTCGGTATTGGCCGCGATAACTTAATTGGTATTAAAACCTGCGAAAATAATAAAGTTGATGTAGGAGCTATGCGCGAAAAAGCACGTGAGCTTGAATCGCAAGGCATTAAAGTAATGGCGATTATTGGGGTAGCGGGTACAACCGAAACCGGTAATATTGACCCACTTGATGAAATGGCCGACTTAGCACAAGACATTAACTGCCATTTTCATGTAGATGCTGCATGGGGAGGAGCGACCCTTTTATCGAACACGCATCGCCCTTTACTTAAAGGGATTGAGAGAGCAGATTCAATTACCATCGACGCACATAAACAAATGTATGTACCAATGGGAGCGGGCTTAGTTTTATTTAAAGACCCGGCAGCAACCGATGCAATAGAGCATCACGCTGAGTACATATTACGTAAAGGTTCAAAAGACTTAGGTAGCCACACGCTAGAAGGCAGCCGACCTGGTATGGCAATGTTAGTACATGCTTGCTTACGTGTTATTGGTCGTAAAGGTTACGAAATGCTGATTGATCGAAGCATCAAAAAAGCACATTACTTTGCTGATTTAATTAAGGCTGATGAAGACTTTGAGCTTATTTCGGAGCCTGAGTTGTGCTTATTAACGTATCGTTATGTACCTAAGCAAATTAAACAAGCAATAGCCGATGCTGATGCAGCAACTCGGTTAGATATTTTTGCTTCACTGAACCGTTTTACTGCCAGTATGCAAAAACGTCAGCGAGAGTCTGGTCGCTCATTTGTATCACGTACTCGTTTAACGCCTTCTAAATACGACAATCAACCAACAGTTGTATTTAGGGTGGTACTAGCTAACCCGCTTACTTCAGGTGCTATTTTAAAAGAGATATTAGCTGAGCAAAAAGAGTTGGCAGCAACAGATCCGGTATTCAAAAAATACTTAAGAAAGTATATGTAATCTAAATACAAAAAAGGGTTACTTAATGAAGTGACCCTTTTTGATATTAGAATAGCTGATTAAATTACTAATGCAGAATACGTGCTCTAATTGTACCCTCAACAGCGCTTAGTTCTTTAAGTGCTACTTCAGATTGATCTGTATCTACATCAATAACTACATAACCAATAGATGCGTCTGTTTGTAGGTATTGCGCAGCAATGTTAATACCGTGCTGTGCAAACGCTTGGTTAATTTGCGTTAGTACACCAGGGCGGTTGTGGTGCACGTGTAATAAACGGCTACGATTAGCAAGCTCAGGCAGCGATACTTCAGGGAAGTTAACCGCGGTAATAGTTGAGCCATTATCTGAGTATTTAGCCAGTTTACCCGCTACTTCAATACCAATGTTTTCTTGCGCTTCTTGTGTAGAGCCACCAATGTGCGGCGTTAAAATAACATTGTCGAATTGGCGTAGTGGCGATACAAATTCTTCATCGTTAGATTTTGGCTCAGTAGGGAACACATCGATTGCTGCACCACTTAGTTTTTTCTCTGTTAGTGCTTCTGCAAGTGCATCAATATCAACAACAGTTCCGCGTGAAGCATTGATCAAAATAGATCCCTGCTTCATAACAGCAAGCTCAGCACTGCCAATAAGGTTTTTAGTTTGCGGTGTTTCTGGTACGTGTAAGCTAATAATATCAGAGCGTTGTAACAGCTGAGTTAGGTTATGCACTTGCTTTGCATTACCGAGTGATAACTTATCTTCGATATCGTAATATTCAACGTTCATACCGATGTTTTCAGCCATAATACCTAGCTGAGTACCAATGTGACCGTAACCAATAATACCTAAAGTTTTACCACGTGCTTCAAACGAACCATTTGCTGTTTTTAACCAGCCACCACGATGAGCCGCTGCATTACGCTCTGGAATACCGCGTAATAAAAGTAGGATTTCACCAAGTACAAGTTCAGCAACTGAACGAGTATTAGAAAATGGTGCGTTAAATACAGCAATACCGCGTTCGCGTGCTGCATCTAAATCAACTTGGTTTGTACCAATACAAAAACACCCAACAGCAACTAGCTTGTCAGCTGAGTCTAATACGGCTTGGTTAATATGAGTACGAGAACGAAGTCCTACAAAGTGAACATCTTTAATGCGCTCTTTTAATTCGTCCTCAGGTAAGGATGTTTTAACGTAGTCGATATTGCTGTAACCGTTACGTTTTAGCGTTTCAACAGCGCTTTGGTGAACACCTTCAAGCAAGAGAATTTTAATTTTGTCTTTTGCTAACGATACCTTACTCATAACCTCATCCTATTTAATTTGTGGCCCATTTTTAGTACCGATAATCACTTTATCAGCACCACGCATTGCAAATAGGCCGTTGGTAACTACGCCAACAATTGAATTTATTTGTGCTTCAAGTTGTTTAGCATTGGTAATTTTTAAGTTAAATACATCTAATATAACGTTACCGTTATCGGTAACTACGCCTTGGCGATAAACAGGGTCACCACCAAGCTTTAATAATTCTCGTGCAACGTAGCTGCGAGCCATTGGAATAACTTCTACCGGAAGCGGGAAGTCGCCTAATGTTTTTACTAATTTGGTGTCATCTACAATGCACACAAATTGTTTAGCTACTGCGGCTACTATTTTTTCGCGAGTAAGGGCTGCACCGCCACCTTTAATCATTTCGTTTTGATCGTTTATTTCGTCAGCACCGTCAACGTATACATCTAAAGCAGCAACGTTATTAAGCTCAAATACTTCAATACCTAACGCTTGTAGGCGCTCGGTTGAGGCTTCTGAGCTTGATACAGCGCCTACAATAGTGTCCTTTACTGAACCAAGGGCATCAATAAAGTGATTAACAGTAGAGCCTGTACCCACACCTACAATAGTGTTTTCTTTTACAAACTCGAGTGCTGCCCAAGCAGCTGCTTTTTTTAATTCGTCTTGTGTCATTGCTTTGTGCTCATGTATGTCAGAAATATGCGGTTAGTAATCAAATTTAATTGTTACCAACAGTATGTTTTATCTGGGGTGATAATGGTTTTAAGTGGTACATCCCACGACTCGATTGGTAGAGCCTCAACTTTTTGGCATTCATGTGCAAGGCCAATTAGTTGTGGTTTTTGCCAATTTTGTTCGTGTAAACGTGCCAATGTCCGGTCGTAAAACCCACCTCCCATTCCTAGGCGATTACCTTGTTTATCAAATGCAACTAATGGCATAAGGAGGTAATCAAGCACTGGTAATGGGCATATTTGAGAGCAGTTCAGCTTAGGCTCCAAGATACCATAGCGATTTGCTCTCATGGGTGAGTTTTTCTCATAGCGCTGAAATAGTAAATTAGCGCCATTGAATGGGTGTATTATAGGTAGGTAAACGGTATGGTTTAAACTCCATAATTCTTTAATTAACAATGAAGTGTCTAGTTCCCCATCGTTACTTAAGTAAATGGCAATATGCTTTGAATTCGTTGTTTTTTCGCTTTTTAAATGTTGAATAAAATTCATTTTTAGCGATTGCGCAGCAATTATTTGCTGATTATTTGACAAGTTTTTACGGGTATTACGAATTTCTGCTCTTATTTTTGCGCGTTTATTACTCATTAAATTAATTAGCCATTCTTAAAAAGAGAATAAATCGGGAAAAATTAAAAAAACAGCCAGTACGACTAGCAAAATTGTGGCAGTTGCAATCAATGAATATAAAAGTAAGTTACTGCGTTTTTTAGGAGGCGCTAAATCATCATCTAGCATTAGATCGTCACCTTGCCATTCGTCAATACTTTCGTCTGGTGCTTTTAATTGAGCTTCAGGAAGGCGTTGCTCTAACTCGTCTAGCTTTTCTTCAAGGCGAATTAAGCTGCTAGTGATGTAATCGAGTGCATCAAAAATACGTTCGTCACGTTGGTTGTTATTTGCAGCAGGGTTTGAGCCATTTTGAATGATGTTTGAAACAGCTTGAAGCTTACTTTTAATGCCTAAGCCTGCTAGTAACTTAGCCTGTTTTAACGCTTTGTCTTTATCGCTTGGTGCAAACAGTGGCTTACCTTTAAAAAAAAGAGCTACTTTTTCATCTGATGTTTTTAATTTTGCAGCTAAATTTGTACATGCTGTTTTTATGTCAACGTTATCGGCAAGTCCTGCAAATATAACGCGAAAGTTATCGGCCATTTAACTGTCCCTAAAGCTTTTATAATGAAATGAGTATATACCTAAAGTACAAAAGAATTCGAGGTCGATTTAATAGTTATTTTGTAGACGCTCTACAAACAATATAGCGAATAAGTTTTAGATGTAAAAACGGCCCTTAAAAGGGCCGTTTTTAATTTACTACAACAATTTTGGCTTAAAGGCCGGCAGCTGCGCGAAGTGCGTCTGCTTTATCTGTACGTTCCCAAGGGAATTCGTCACGACCAAAGTGGCCGTAAGCCGCTGTAGGAAGGTAGATAGGGCGTTCTAAATCAAGCATTTGAATTAAGCCGTAAGGGCGCAGGTCAAAATGTTCACGAATAAGCTCGATTAAACGGCTTTCTTCTAGCTTGCTTGTACCAAACGTTTCAACGCTGATAGAAGTAGGCTCTGCAACACCAATTGCGTAAGAAACTTGTAGCTCACACTTGTCAGCAAGACCAGCAGCAACAATGTTTTTAGCAACGTAACGTGCAGCGTATGCTGCTGAACGGTCAACTTTTGATGGATCTTTACCAGAGAATGCACCACCACCGTGACGAGCCATACCACCGTATGTATCTACAATAATTTTACGACCAGTTAAACCACAGTCACCCATTGGTCCGCCAATTACAAAGCGACCTGTTGGGTTAATGAAAAACTTAGTTGCACTTGTAATAAGTTCTGCAGGAAGTACCGGCTTGATGATTGTTTCCATCACAGCTTCTACTAAATCTTTTTGCGAAATGTCTTCGCTGTGCTGAGTAGAAAGTACAACAGCATCAATACCTACTGGCTTACCGTTTTCGTATGCAAAAGTAACTTGAGATTTTGCATCTGGACGTAACCAGTTAAGCTCGCCGCTTTTGCGTACTTGCGCTTGGCGCTGTACTAAACGGTGTGAGTAAGTAATTGGAGCAGGCATTAGTACTTCTGTTTCGTTACATGCGTAACCAAACATTAAGCCTTGGTCGCCAGCGCCTTGCTCTTCTGGGCTAGTACGGTCAACACCTTGGTTAATGTCTGGAGACTGTTTACCAATAGTGTTTAAAATTGCACATGAATCGGCATCAAAGCCCATGTCTGAATTTGTGTAGCCAATGTCACGAATTGTTTTACGTGTAATTTCTTCGATATCAACCCATGCGCTAGTAGTGATTTCACCACCAACCATAACCATACCGGTTTTTACGTAAGTTTCGCATGCAACACGGGCATGAGAGTCTTGCTCTAGGATAGCATCAAGTACCGCATCAGAGATTTGATCGGCGATTTTATCCGGATGACCTTCAGAAACTGATTCAGAAGTAAATAAATGTTTTGCCATTGTAATTCTGCTCACAAATATTGCGCTTCACAAACGTCGGTATTAGCGCTAAAAAATTAAGGGGCGTATTTTATCGAAAACAAAACATCTTGCATAGTGTTTTTACGCCTAGACGTCTAAATAAAATGTATAATAACTTTTTGGTCTTAAAAAATATTCATAATGCCTCATTTTTATGGGGTTTTTAATTGCACACCGCCCCCACAATAAGTAAGAATGGTGCCATAAAAGCTCTTAAGTGACTTATGAGCATAAACGATTACATAAATACCCGCGCAAATACAAATAAAGGTAGGAGAATTCATGCCATCTCGCAAAGAACTTGCAAATGCTATTCGCGTCTTGTCAATGGACGCAGTACAAAAGGCCAAATCTGGTCACCCTGGAGCCCCTATGGGCATGGCTGATATCGCAGAAGTACTATGGCGCGATTATCTAAAACATAACCCAACGAATCCAGAGTGGGCTGACCGTGACAGATTTATTCTTTCAAACGGCCACGGTTCAATGCTTATATATTCTCTATTGCACCTAAGTGGTTACGACTTACCGCTAGACGAAATTAAAAACTTCCGTCAAATGCATTCTAAAACACCAGGTCACCCTGAGTATGGCTATGCACCAGGAATCGAAACTACTACGGGTCCTTTAGGTCAAGGGATCACAAATGCCGTAGGTATGGCAATTGCTGAAAAAGCGCTAGCTGCACAGTTTAACCGTGAAGGTCACGATATTGTTGATCACTTTACCTATGCATTTATGGGCGACGGTTGCCTTATGGAAGGTATTTCACATGAAGCAGGTTCACTTGCAGGCACATTAGGCCTTGGTAAACTTGTTGCGTTTTGGGATGACAACGGCATTTCAATCGATGGTGAAGTAGAAGGTTGGTTTACCGATGATACACCAGCGCGCTTTAAAGCGTACGGTTGGCATGTGATTAGTGGTGTTGATGGCCACGACAGCGATGCTGTAAGTGCTGCAATTGCAGAGGCTAAAAGTGTAACCGACAAGCCATCACTAATTTGTTGTAAAACAATTATTGGTTATGGTTCACCTAACAAATCAGGTAGCCACGATTGTCATGGTGCTCCACTAGGTGATGACGAAATTAAAGCGTCTCGCGAATTTTTAGGTTGGACTGGCGATGCGTTCGAAATTCCTGATGATATTTACGCACAATGGGATAGCAAAGAAAAAGGTCAACAGCTTGAATCAAGCTGGGACGAAAAATTTGCAGCATACGCAAAAGCATACCCAGAGCTTGCAGCTGAATACAAGCGTCGTATTAACAACGAACTTCCTGGCGATTGGGCTGAAAAATCTCAAGCGTATATTGAGCAATTACAAGCAAACCCAGCAAACCCAGCGTCTCGTAAAGCATCGCAAAATGCATTAAATGCGTTCGGTCCGTTATTACCAGAATTTATGGGTGGCTCAGCCGATTTAGCTGGCTCAAACTTAACAATTTGGGATGGCTCTAAAGGTTTAACACGCGATGATGCAAGCGGTAACTACATTTACTACGGTGTGCGTGAGTTTGGTATGTCGGCCATCATGAATGGTATTGCCCTTCATAAAGGCTTTATTCCTTACGGTGCTACGTTCTTAATGTTTGTTGAATATGCAAAAAATGCTGTACGTATGGCTGCATTAATGAAGCAACCAAGCATTTTTGTATACACGCACGATTCAATTGGTCTAGGTGAAGATGGTCCAACTCACCAACCAGTAGAGCAAATTGCAAGCATGCGTTTAACGCCTAACTTATACAACTGGCGTCCATGTGACCAAGTAGAGTCGGCAATTGCATGGCAACAAGCTATTGAGCGTAAAGATGGTCCTACATCGTTAATCTTTACTCGCCAAGGTCTTGAGCAACAAGCACGTGACGCACAGCAATTAGCAGATGTTAAAAAGGGTGGTTACATCCTTAGCTGTGACGGCAATCCAGAGATTATCTTTATTGCGACGGGCTCTGAAGTGCAACTAGCACAAGATTCAGCAAGCGAGCTACGCAGCCAAGGTAAAAAGGTACGTGTTGTATCTATGCCATGTACTGATGCCTTTGAAGATCAAAGCGCAGCATATAAAGAAAGCGTATTACCGGCATCTGTTTCACGCCGCGTAGCAGTAGAAGCTGGTATTGCTGACTACTGGTACAAGTACGTAGGCCTAAACGGCGCAGTAGTAGGTATGACTACCTTTGGTGAGTCAGCACCTGCAGGCGAGCTGTTTGAGCACTTTGGTTTTACAGTGGCAAACATTGTAAGCAAAGCAAACGAGCTTTTTTAATCGCTTTGATTAAATAAAGTAAGTAATTGAAAAACCCGCACATGTTGCGGGTTTTTTTATGCCCTTACATGAAGCAACTTCACCTTGATCAATGCAGCTTTCCTTGCAAGAAAGTAAGCTATCAGGCAAGGTAGTGCGATAAAATTTATAAATAAAAATCTTAAATTAATAGCAGGAGCTAAAAATGCCAAAGTTCGATAACGTGAGTGTAGTAAAAAAAGCCAATGTATATTTTGACGGAAAAGTGTCGAGCCGTACCGTTATTTTAGGCGATGGCGAAGCAAAAACGTTAGGCTTTATGCAACCAGGTGAGTTTGTTTTTGATACAAACCAAAAAGAGTGCATGGAGCTTTTAGCTGGCCAATGGGATATTTTATTACCAGGTGCAAGTGAGTGGAAAACATTTAATGCAGGTGAATCGTTTAATGTAGATGCAAACGTAAGCTTTAAAGTAAAAGTATCTGATTTTGCTGACTACTGTTGTTCGTACACAGATTAATCAATCAGAGCTTAAGTTAAGTAGACGTCTGAAAGCCCATGCAATGTGGGCTTTGCATAAACTTTGCGCAACACATGATTTAAATCACCAAAAGCCGTAAATAATCCTCAAATATCTCTCTTTTTTCCTTGTGTTAATCTAAATAGCCCCCAATACTAATTGTAGGTAACAAATAAAAGGATACCCTATGAAAATTAATCTTTCTGGTCACCATGTTGAAGTTACTGACTCTATTAGAGAGCACATCAACGAAAAATTTTCAAAAATCGAGAGCCATTTCCCATCGCTTATTGCGCTCGATATTATTTTGTCTAAAGAGCATCATAAGATCCAAGCTGAAATTAGCACAAATTACGAAGGCACGCGCATATCGGTAAAAGGGGAAAACGAAGTTATGTACCCTGCCATTGCAAGCGCAGCTAAAAAACTCGATGCGGCACTAAAACATCGAAAAGGGCAAATAAAAGCTAACTTACACGAAAAGCCTGTAAGCACGACACCTGAAATCGCACACGAGATCATCCAAGAGATGGATCTTAAATAAGAATTAGTCACAAAGTATTGTAAAAAAGAGCCGCATGGCTCTTTTTTATTGCCTGTAATTTAGGTAAGTTATGCGTTCTTGCAGTTTATTAATTATAAAAGTTAATAAAAAGAACACACAACACACATATTTTGAGAAATTAATGCAGAAAACAAAAGCAGTATGGAAATCTAAAATAGGTGCGCTTGGACCTGGGATCTTAATGGCAACGGCCGCTATTGGTGGTTCTCACTTAGTTGCCTCTACACAAGCTGGAGCAATATTTGGCTGGCAATTATTTTGGCTAATACTTGTTGTTAATGTTTTAAAGTATCCGTTTTTTCGCTTTGGTATGGAGTACACACTCGCCACTAAAAATAGCTTGGTGGAGGGTTACAAAAGCAAAGGTCCATTTTATTTTTACAGCTTTATTGGTTTAAACATTGTAGCCGCCGTTGTTAATACCGCCGGCGTATTACTGCTTACCGCAAGCTTACTGCATTACGCTCTACCTATTGTTATTGAAGTAACCTTACTTTGTTGGATGCTGCTAGGGGTATGTTTAGTTATATTACTACTTGGGCACTTTAAAGCGCTCGATAACGTTGCCAAAGGCATTATGGGGCTGCTTACACTTGCAACATTAATTGCTCTTGCTATAGCATTTAGTAACGGTCCAATGGCACCTGCTGACTATGTAGGGCCTTCACCGTACGAACTTGCAATGCTGAGTTTTATGGTGGCTTTAATGGGGTGGATGCCAGCGCCTATCGAAATATCTGCATTAAGTTCTTTATGGCTAAAAGAAAAACAAGCGCAGCAAACCGTCACTAAAAGCCAAGGCCTGTTCGATTTTAACGTAGGTTACTGGCTTACAGCCGGCTTAGCCTTGGTATTTTTTAGCTTAGGCGTATTAGTGCAATACGGGCAAACCAGCAGTATAGAACTCGGTGGTGTCGCGTTTGCCAAACAGCTTATTGATATGTACGCATTAACAATAGGCGAGTGGGCAAGGCCGCTGGTATCAGCAATCGCATTTTTATGTATGTTTGGCACCACATTAACTGTACTAGATGGTTACGCGCGTACTTTAAACGAATCGCATAAGTTACTTGGCTTTAAGCAATCGAAACACAGCTTAAATATTTGGCTAATACTACAAGCTCTTGCCGGTATGGCGGTTATTTTATTTTTTAAATCAGCCCTTGGCCCCATGCTTACCTTTGCGATGACGCTTTCATTTGTTACAACGCCTATTTTTGCATGGCTTAACTTTAGTCTTGTACGCTCAGAGCCAGCTATTAAGCACAGCGTGCTATTACGTAGTTTAACTTGGTTAGGCTTAGTGTACTTGGTTGGTTTTGCTTTAGCTTTTATAATTTGGAAGTTGGCAGCCTAATTAAAGATCGAAGCCCTATAACGGGCACTCTACTTTGTTATATTTATACTCAATAGGGAAAATCTGACCTTCTGCGGATTTTTTTATACTCTTATCGATACGTAAAATACTATTTTTAAAATCATCGACTAAACGATATCGCATTTCAGTCATTGAGTTTTCACCTAAAATGTATATTTCTTCTTGGCGGATCTCCGCTCCATCTGCAATAGTAAGTGTAGTGATAGCATTTACAGTATTTCCTCCAAGGCTGTTTAGTACTCCTTCAACAATACCTTCATACCCAACGCTGTATTCAACTGATTGGGAGTAACCTAACTTTGTCCCTGTTACTTTTGTACCGTAAATATCTAATTTTAATTCACGCGTTTCGGTAAAGCCTTCTTCACTACCCTCATATTTGTAACAAGCAATATTACCAAAATCCAGTTCGTCGTCAGAAATGTCATTCTCTATAGAAAACACAAACAGCTCACCTGTTTTTTTAACCTGGACACCGTAACGCGATGTTTCTGCAGTTGATACTAAGCTTGCTACAGTCACATCTTTGGTTTCTTTGTAAAATATACTTCCTGAGCCAAAACAAATGTTTGCCTCTGTTGTATCACAAGCTTCAATATTTGAATGATTTTCAATCTCTTTTGGAAGAGTGATATCATCCCAATTGTTAGCAAGTTTTTGTGTTGAAGTTTCGGATGCGCTATCTAATACAACTTTTGTCGAGTTGGAAGTGAAATAGTTGTAGCCAAAAAAACCGGCTAAAATGAGTAAAATAACAATAAAAATATTTTTCATAATGGATGAATTACAACCGCTTTAATCAAAAGTGCGTGAATTATAACGGTTTTAATCAAAAGTTCAATTTGGTAAAGATTACCCTTACTCACAATTGAAAACCACGTGTAAATAAGTTATTCAGTAGTGCGAACAAAAAAATACTCGCCCTCTGATTTGGGTAACGATCCGCTTTTTATCAGGTCGCTCATAAAACAAAAATAAACAAGACACCAACAAAACACCCACCCTAAATTTTGTTGTTAAGTATGTTTTATTAAGCATGTTCGCGAGGTAAACTCGCGCCTACAGGATTAGGGTTATATTTGTAGGCGCGGCTTTAAGCCGCGTTTTTGGTTTTTTTTTACTACTCGCGAGGTAAAAAAATTAAGACAACACCTATCTTAATTGAGATAGCTTTGTTTGTTTAATTAAGGTGGATGTCTAGTTTGATTTAGCAATAAAACACAGCGTGTTATTACGTAGCTTAACGTGGTTAGGACTAGTGTATTTAGTAGGTTTTGCAGTAGCGTTTATAGTGTGGGAGCTAGCAGCCTAAATATAACCCCTTACTTTAGGGTTTTAATTAAAGCCCTAAAGCCCTCAAGCATTAAATTCTAGGATTAAACGAGGTATAAATGGATATTAGAACAGGTGAACTTTCAAACCCACACGTTATAAAGCTACTACAAGGGCATCATAACGATATGCTAAAACACTCACCTGCGGAGAGCGTACATGCACTGGATGTAACTAAACTTACTCAGCCCAATATAACCTTTTATAGCTTATGGATTGATAATAATTTAGCGGGTGTTGGTGCTTTAAAAGCACTAAATACAACGCATGGCGAAATTAAGTCAATGCGTACATCAAGCAGCTACTTACGCCAAGGCATAGCTGCTAAATTGCTCACCCATATTATTGAGCAATCCACACTGCGTGGTTATAAAAAGTTAAGTTTAGAGACTGGCACGGCAAAGGCGTTTTTACCCGCGCAAAAGCTTTATTCTCAATTTGGTTTTAAAGAATGTGAACCGTTTGGTGATTATGAGCTAGACCCGTACAGCTTGTTTATGAGTAAAGCACTTTGAGTTGTATGCGTTCACCGTTTACACCAGAGCAAAAAAGCAATAAAAGAGTTTTTAGGAGATGACGTAATGAGCAAACGTGATTTATTTTCAGAATTAACTACAGCACTTGATGATGCTAAAGCGCATTCACAAGGTGTACTTACGTTACAGATTCAAACAGTAAGTGAGCTTAATGACCTTGCCATTTCAACCGATGAAATAGTGAATATTCTAGAAACATCTAGAATACATAAGCAAGAACGTTCTAAAATTGGGAGCAAGGACGCAGCGCACCAAATGGGCAAGTAATAACATTGTTGAAGCTTGTGCAGCGTCAGTCCGAAACATTGAGCCATATAGCTGAGTTTTATAAACCTTACAAAAGTGAGGGCATTTAGATAAACTGTTTTGAAAGCTAAAATAAATAGGAATCCCCACTTCCATTACTTGTACTTGGTTTGCATTTAAATAACCGCAAGGCTATTCACTTCATGGATGGGACTCTTCCGATGCAGGAAGAGCTAACCTTTGTTCATCAGGGAAAAGTAACTCTTGTAGTTGCTCATAGTAATTATTAATTTCATAATAAAAACTTGAAAAATCTAAGTGGGCATGACTTGCTTTCAGGTATATCATCTTTGAGACAATTAAATTTGATTGGTATTTGTCTGAAGGTAGTTTAGCTAAACTAATGAAAATTCCTTTTTTAGAACTTTCAATGTTTATTACTATTTGCTCCATATCACTATGTATTTTATCCAAAAAGCTTTGTTGCACCTCAATATCTCTCTTTAATGCATCGTCATTTGATCCACCATTTAGCCTGAGTTTAGAGATTAGTTCTTTTACGTTGTTGTGCTGCTTTCCAAATTCATTACTCTGACTAACATACTCACTTATACTAACGAAGTAATTAACTATATTACCTAGAAGCTCTAATTTCATTTCAATAGACTTTTGTGTAAGCCAAGAATTTCTGGCATTCCAGGCTAGATAAGCTAGAGCAATTGTCCCAATCATGATCAAGAAAGTACTGGTAGAAGTTATCCAATTAGCAAGGCTATCCTGTTTAAATTTGCTTAATAGTATATCCATAATTGAATTCGTAGAAATACCTACGATGAATCCAATAAGTATAAGAAGGGTACAAACAAGCCATTCATTTAAATAAATACTTTTTTTCATGTTATTCCTTTAACTCAGCTCTTTTATCGCTCTACTTATCCCATCTAAGCTCAGCGCATACATGCGATTGTTCATTAACTCTTTTATAAAGCCAATTGATTGATAGTACAGCTAATGCTCAACGAGTTATGAGTTTAGCCAATCTAGTTTAATTGTTACTCATTTGAGTAAACAACAATTTCATCAGAATTTGGTGATTTATAAAATCCAACATTTTTTGATTGCTTACCCATGAAATCAATAGCATATTTCATCTCTGCAATTGTTCTTACTGTAGAAAATTTATCTTTAAAACATGCTGAGAATTCGTATGTGAAAGATGTTGACTGATCATAACCTCCCAGCTCTAAAAGGTTATATTCAGTAAAAGGATCTGGCCCTAAAATTTGATGAGAGGTAATAAAAGGCACCCTAGAGTCTTGTGATTTCCAATCATTCAAGCATTTAGCTTCAACATTGCTTGCTAATAAATAAATGCTTTCATCCTTTTTAGAGTCACTTATAAAGATAGTAATAAAAACCATATTTATAATAAGTGATGCAAACAAAACTAATTTTAATATATTCCTATTATTCATTTTAACTCAGCTCTTTTATCGCTCTACTTATCCCATCTAAACTCAGCGCATACATGCGGTTGTTCATTAGCTCTTTTATAAAGCCAATTGATTGATAGTACGGCCAGTGTTCAACGGGTTGTGGGTTGAGCCAAGCGACTTTATCAAAGTGGTTGGTGACTCGTGATAACCATACACTGCCAGGCTCTTCGTTATAGTGCTCTACTGAGCCGCCAGGGTAGGCTATTTCGTATGGGCCCATAGTGGCATCGCCTACAAATATTACTTTGTAGTCGCTGGTAAACTTGTTTATGAGCGTCATGGTGTCTATTACGTTTGAATGGCGGCGCGCGTTATCTTGCCACACGTGCTCGTATAAACAGTTATGAAAGTAGTAAAACTCTAGGTGTTTAAACTCACCGTGGGCGGCACTAAATAATTCTTCGCAGGTATGAATGTAGTCATCCATTGAGCCGCCAATATCAAACAGCATCAATACTTTTACGGCATTGTGGCGCTCAGGTGCCATTTTTACATCAAGCATGCCGCCTTGTTTTGCAGTAGCGCGAATAGTCTCGTTTAAATCAAGCGTGTCGCTTGCGCCAGTGCGGGCAAATTTACGTAGTTTTTTAAGGGCGAGTTTAACTGTGCGCGAACTAATTTCTCTGTCGGTGTCGAGGTTTTTGTATTCTCGTTTATCCCACACTTTTACCGCTTGGCGGTTACGATTGCCGTCTTGACCTATACGCACGCCTTCTGGATTATAGCCGTATGCACCAAAAGGTGATGTGCCGCCAGTGCCCACCCATTTATTGCCGCCTGCGTGGCGTTTTTGTTGCTCTTCTAAACGCTCTTTTAGGGTTTTCATAAGCTCGTCGAGCCCACCCATAGCTTTTAGCTGAGCTTTTTCTTCATCGCTTAAGTTTTTTTCAAACTCTTTACGTAGCCAGTCTTCAGGTAGGTTGTGCTGTTGCTTTAAACTCTCGAGCAAATCGAGGTCAGCAATACCACTAAAGTAGTCGCTAAAGGCTTTGTCGAATCGATCAAAGTGCGTTTCGTCTTTTACCATTATGGTGCGTGCTAAATGGTAAAAGGCGTCTACGTCGGCAAATATAACGCCTTTTTTTAAGGCGTTTATTAAATCGAGTAGCTCGCGCAGGCTTACAGGCAAGCGGTATTCACGCAGTTTGAAGAAAAACGCAATCAACATCTTAACGGCGGCTCATAAAGGCAAGTTTTTCGATTAGGCTTATATCTTGCTCATTTTTAAGTAATGCGCCAAACATGGGCATTAAGCCACCTTTTTTAGCTTTATCGTGCAGTGTTTTAGCGTCTATGTCTTCAGCCATTAGTAATTTAAGCCAATCGAGTAATTCGCTGGTGGATGGCTTCTTTTTAAGGCCGTTTGCGTCGCGCAGGTTAAAAAACACTTCGAGTGCTTGGCGTACTAAATTTTGTTTAACGTTAGGGTAGTGCACGTCAATAATTTGCTGCATTTCATCGCTGCTAGGAAAATCAATATAGTGAAAAAAGCAGCGGCGTAAAAATGCATCCGGCAATTCTTTTTCATTATTGGAAGTGATGATCACAATAGGGCGCTCTTTTGCGACAATGCGCTCATTAGTTTCGTAAACATGAAACTCCATTTTATCAAGCTCAAGTAGTAAATCGTTTGGAAACTCTATGTCGGCTTTATCTATTTCATCAATTAAAAGCACTGGGCGTTTACCGTGTAGTTCTGCATGAGTAAATGCTTGCCAAAGCTTACCTTTAACAATGTAGTTACCAATATTGTGTACACGTTCGTCACCTAATTGGCTGTCGCGCAGGCGCGAAACCGCATCGTACTCGTACAAGCCTTGCTGTGCTTTAGTGGTCGATTTTATATGCCACTGAATAAGTACTGTATCTAAACTTTTAGCTAACTCCTCAGCCAGCATGGTTTTACCTGTGCCGGGTTCGCCTTTAATTAAAAGTGGTTTTTCGAGCATAATGGCCGCATTTACTGCCTGTTTTAGCGAGCTGCTTGCGATGTAATTGTCAGTAGAATTAAATTGCACGGTGTACCCTTGTCTGGTCTGAGGAGTAAGTTGTTTTGTTATAATGCCATAGTTAAACGGCAGGTCCAAGGTAGGCAAAACGCGGTATGACCTCTCCATCTTTTTCAATGGTTTCTAAAAACATACTAAGTGGACGTGCCCAGATTCCAAATTCACCATAGAGTGCTTGGTAAATCACAAGTTGTTCCTCGGTTTCGCTATGGGTGGCAACGTGAATAACTTTGTATTGCGGCCCTTTGTAGTGTTGGTACATACCTGGTTTGAGGGAAAGTGGTTTTATTGCTGTAGTCATGTTTTGATCTCTTGTATAATTTGGCTTTGCACTTTTAATGTTAACTAATTTGCCAACACTATGAACTATATTTCGCTAGATGATTACAAAAAAGCATGGGTTTTTCGTCATAAAGACTTACCTGTATCTGATGAAGACGCAGCAAAAATAAAGCCTATGGGCGATGAGCGTGCAGCCGTACTTTGGACAACCATGGTGAGCCGTGAGTTTGACCACCCAGATTTTTTTGAAGACACCGATTGGTGCGGACAAGAAAAAAGCCTTAGCCAAGAAGTAGATTGGCAAGATGCATGGGAAAATGGTGATGCGCAACCACCAGAAGCAATCTTAACTTTTTTAGATTGGGAAGCTAATACCACGGTTTATTTTTGTATGGCGCGCGATAATATTATCGAAACGACGTTTGATGTATTTAAACGCAATTGGCAAAACTTTATGTTTTTAGCCGATGGCAGTTTATTGATCGGTAAAAAGCGTAATACGGTTGTGCAATTTTTAGAATCAGGTAAAGCAAAATTAGGTGAAAAGCCAAGCGCTTAAATAGTGCGCTGCGCTTAAAAAATACTCAATACTGTGTTATAAAACATTTACCTGAATATTTTTGAGTATAGCTATTGGTCGCTAAAAATCAGTCACTTGGTGCTCAGCAGCAAGTTGAAATTTGGCAAACTGATGCACAAAAAGTGTTGTATGCACAATTGTGTAATGCGTTTTATCAGCGTGAGGTTCAGCGATTAGTTGCAGAGCCTAATGCCAAGAAATTGCGCCGCCAGTTAAAAAGCCTACCTTATTATATTGAGCGAGCGGCAACGTTAGTAGCTAATGGCGACACGCCTTTTACGCTGGATGCGCAAAACGGGACGTGGCTTGAAAAGCAAAAACCGACTCCACCCGATGTGAATGTTCACGCTAATGAACTTTTTTATCAAACGTATGCCAAAGTGGGGCTTATAGTGCCCGTTATATTGCATGGTTACGATCAGGTGCGCCTTAGAATAGATAGCATTGATCAGTTAGGTGAAAATAAGCTGCATTGCAATGAGCTCGGTTGGTTTGATTTTTTAGGTAATGGGCTCGAGCAACAAAATGCTCAGCTAATAAAGCCAAGTAAAGTGAGTTTAACGGGGGCATGTTGTGGGCACCAGTGGCAATTTTCGAAGCGTTGTATGCCACGGGTTTTATCACTACGTGAAATGCTTTTAGCGGGTAGTATTAATTGGCGCAATCTAAAGCGCCCCTTAGCGTATGAAAGTTAAGGTATTTGGAATTTAAAATAAGGAGTGTTAAATGCGTATTTTTCAAGTTGGCTTACTGTGCTTAGCACTGTTTGTACAATACAGATTATGGTTTGGTCATAATGGTTTACAAGACTACACACGGCTAAAAGGTGCTGTTGCATCGCATCAACAAACCAACGAAAAGCTCATTAAACGAAATAAAGTGCTTAAAGCAGATATTGAAGATTTAAAGCTTGGCCAAGAAGGCATTGAAGAGCGTGCACGCAACGAATTGGGAATGATTAAACCGGACGAAACATTTATTCGTGTTTTACCGGGCAAACAATATGACAAATAAACAGACTATTGCTGCAATTGTTCCTGCAGCGGGTGTTGGCAGTAGAATGCAGCACAATGCGCCTAAGCAATACATACAATTAGCTGGTAAAACTATTTTAGAGCATACCTTAGCTAAACTTTCTCAATTACCCCAATTAAGCTCTATTGTTGTTGCCCTCAGCGACAGCGACCCCTATTTTGACGAACTCCCACTGCTTGATAATCGCATTGTGCGAGCCAGTGGTGGAAAAGAGCGAGCAGATTCAGTACTTAATAGCTTACTTTTTTTAGCGCCTAACCCGCCTACATGGGTGTTGGTGCACGATGCTGCGCGTCCGCTAGTTAATATCAGTGATATAGAGCGTTTAATTGATGAATGTATACGCGCTGATGAAGGTGGTATTTTAGCTAGCAAAGTAAAAGACACCATAAAACGCGGCCACACTCATGCCCTACAAACTGTGCCACGAGACGATTTATGGCAAGCACTTACCCCGCAGTTTTTTAAATATGACGAGCTTAAAAATGCACTTCAAGGCGCATTAGCAAGTGGGGCAACTATTACAGACGAAGCCAGTGCTATTGAATGGGCGGGTAAGCCAGTAAAGCTTGTAGCAGGTCGCAGCGATAATATTAAAATAACCACGCCAGAGGATTTAGACTTGGCTGGGTTTTTGTTACATAAACAACAAAACGAGAGTGCATTATGATACGAATTGGCCATGGTTTTGACGTACATAAATTTGGCGGCGAAGGCCCGTTAACTATTTGTGGTGAAAAAATTGATTATCCACAAGGCTTTTTAGCGCACTCAGATGGCGATGTGGCTATTCATGCATTATGCGATGCTATTTTAGGCTCGCTTGCAATGGGTGATATTGGTAAGCACTTTCCAGATACGGCAAGCGAGTATGAAAATATCGACAGCCGTATTTTACTTCGCCATGTAGTTGGCTTGGCTAAAGAGCAAGGTTATGTACTTGGCAATGGCGATGTAACTATTGTTGCACAGGCGCCTAAAATGCTGCCACACATTCAAGCTATGCGCGCTAATTTAGCCTGCGATTTAAATTGTGACCTTTCGCAAATTAACGTTAAAGCCACTACTACCGAAAAGCTAGGCTTTGAAGGGCGTAAAGAGGGTATTTCGAGCCATGCAGTGGTTATTATGAGTAAAGAGTTTACGAGTACAAAAAACGCATGAGCGATTTAAATTATTTATACGGTGCACCGCTTTCTAAGGCAGATTTTAAAACCACTGCCGAAGACTTTATGGTTGATGAAGACCTAGGTATAGAATTTACCGGCAGTGGCGAACACGTGTGTTTGCAGGTGGTTAAAAAAGGCGAAAATACGCAATACGTTGCAAAGCTAATTGCACAGCGTGCGGGTGTGTCACCACGAGACGTAAGTTACGCCGGCATGAAAGATCGCCACGGAGTGTGCTCGCAGTGGTTTAGCGTAAAAGTACCGATTAAAAAGCCTATCGATTTTAGCGATTTAAATAGCGAGAGTATTTTTATTGTGTCGCAACAGCGCCACGACCGTAAATTACGCACGGGTTGCCACAAAGGTAATAAATTTACTATTACGCTGCGTAATGTAACCAAGCCCCTTGATATTCTATGTCGTATTAATGCCGTGCGCGCAGGTGTGCCCAATTACTTTGGCGAACAACGTTTTGGGCATGGCGGTCATAACTTAGTAATGGCAGAAAAAATGTTTGCTGGTGAGCGCATTCGCGATAAAAAATTGCGCGGTATTATTATTTCAGCAGCGCGCTCACATGTGTTTAATCAATTAGTAAGCCTACGTGTAAAAGAACATGGTTTAGCTAAAACAATGCACCGTGAAGTATTTATGCTTAGCGGCAGTAACGCATTTTTTGAAGACGCAATTAACGACGAAAACATAGAGCGACTAGCCACTGGCGATATTATGATGTCGGCACCTATGGTAGGTAAAAGTGAAAAAGGCTTAACCGAGCAAGAGAAAGTATGGCTCGAACCATATCAAGCATGGTGCGATGGCTTAGGTGAGCTAGGCCTTAAAAATGAGCGCAGAATGCTGCGTTTAATTCCGCAAAACTTAACGGTTGAGACCATAGATGAAACCAGTTTAAAACTGAGTTTTGGTTTGCCTAAAGGGTGTTTTGCAACCGCATTATTACGCGAACTGGTGGATTACACAGATGCAAGCCCACGAGAGCGCAAAGAAAAGGATAATGGCATAAATGAAGATACTGTTAAGTAACGACGATGGCGTAAATGCTAAAGGCATTGCAGTTTTATATCAGGCGCTTATACAAATTGCTGATGTAACCCTTGTTGCACCCGATCGTAACTGTAGTGGCGCAAGTAATTCTTTAACATTAATGAACCCGCTGCGAGCTACAACGCTCGAAAATGGTTTTATGTCGGTTAATGGCACGCCTACTGATTGCGTACATTTAGGTGTAAACCAGTTAGCTGATGAAAAACCAGACCTTGTTGTTGCTGGTATTAACCATGGTGCCAATTTAGGCGACGATACGCTTTACTCTGGCACTGTTGCAGCTGCAACTGAAGGTCGCCATTTAGGCTTACCTGCAATTGCAGTATCGCTTTGCTCACATAAGGGCGAGCATTTTGAAACAGCCGCCGCGGTTACCGTAAATATTATTAAAGGCTTGGCTTCGCACCCGCTGCCAAAAGATCAAATAATAAATATTAATGTGCCAGATATTCCATTAAGTGAATTAAAAGGGGTGCAAGTAACACGCCTAGGCGCTCGCCATAAAGCCGAAACCATGACCAAACAAACCGATCCTTGGGGTCGTGATATTTATTGGTATGGATCGCTAGGGACTGAAAGCGATGCAGGAGAGGGGACCGATTTTCACGCTATTAACAATGGCTATGCATCGGTGACGCCATTGAGTGTTGATATGACAGCAAAAGATAGCTTAAAAGCCGTAGGAGACTGGTTAGCCGATTTGGAGATTAATCGTGCTCGCTAATTATACTCGCAGTGCAAAAGCGTTATCTGACTTACTAAAGCGTGAAGGCGTTGAAGATACACAAGTACTCAGTGCTATAGCTGACATTCCTCGCCATATTTTTATAGATGATGTGTTAAAACACAAAGCCTATGAAAATACAGCGTTACCTATTGGGCAAGGGCAAACTATTTCTCAGCCTTATATAGTAGCGCGCATGACAGAGCTACTTCGCTTAGCTGGTGTGCGCGATAAAGTATTGGAGATTGGCACTGGGTCTGGCTATCAAACTGCAATATTAGCTAAAACGTTTACTAAGGTTTACTCGGTAGAACGTATTAAAACACTTCAGTGGCAGGCAAAACGCAGGTTGCAGCAACTCGATTTATATAATGTAACCATGAAGCATGGCGATGGTTGGCAAGGCTGGCAATCACAAGCACCGTTTGATGGTATTATAGTGACTGCAGCGGCCTCTAAAGTACCGCAAGACTTACTTGATCAGTTAGCCGATGGTGGCGTGTTATTAGCCCCAATTGGTGAGAGTGATCAAAAATTAATAATGGTTATCCGCAAAGGCGATAATTATAAAGAGCATGTTATTGCTCCCGTTAGATTTGTGCCGCTAGTACCTGGCGATATTGAATAGGAATTCATTTTGAAGTTGTTTACCAAATTATACGATATGGCCCTAGTGTGGGCAAAACACCGTCATGCGGAACGTTATTTAGCTGCAATGAGCTTTGCAGAGTCAGTTTTTTTTCCAATACCACCCGATGTAATGCTTGCACCTATGTCGCTTGCGCAACCTAAAAAAGCATGGCGCTTTGCAAGCTTTGCCACAATAGCGTCGGTTTTTGGTGGCATAATTGGCTACTTACTCGGTTTTTGGTTATTCGAACCTGTTGTTGAGCCATTAATTGCACAAATGCACTGGCAAGAAAAGTTTGATATCGCGTTAAATTGGTTTAAAGATTACGGTGTTTGGGTTGTGTTTTTAGCTGGTTTTTCGCCGATACCATATAAAGTATTTACAATTGGCGCAGGTGTTTTGCAAATGGCATTTTTGCCATTTTTACTCGCATCAGCTATTGGGCGCGGTGCACGTTTCTTTTTAGTTTCAGCTTTAATGAAGTGGGGCGGGGCTAAAATGGAAGCAAAATTACGTCAGTATATTGAAATACTTGGTTGGGGATTAGTGGTATTAATTGTACTAGCGTGCTTTTTATTGCGTTAAGCGTTAAAAATATCAATTGTCTAATTTGGGAGAAAAATACAATGAATAAACAGTTTTTACTGTATGTGACTATATTTATTAGTATTTTTCTCTTTGGTTGTTCTTCTCGCCATATTCCAGCACCTGTTAGCAGCCTAAATAATAATGTTAATGATTTAGGTCATACTATTAACATTAATGGAAGTAGTTATAAAGTGCAAAGAGGAGATACGCTTTATTCTATCGCTTTTAGTGCCGGGCAGGATTTTAGGTTACTAGCAAAAAACAACTCAATTCCATCACCTTACACCATTTTTCCTGGGCAAAATATCTCCTTAATCCCTAAGCCTGAAAAAATTAAAAGGGATGAAAAATATACGAACTTGAGTAAAAAGTCTATAAAAAACACACAAAAAAATAACATAATATTAAAGAAAGAGCTTGATCCCCCAAAACAACGAGAGTATGTTCAGAAACAAGCCAGTAACAAAGTTAGTAATACTAAACGTTTGTCGAGCAGTAAAGTTAAATGGTCTTGGCCTGCAAAGGGCAAAATTACCAAACGCTTTTCTAATAAGGAAAACGGTTATAAAGGTTTACAGATTACTAATCGCAAAGGGGCTTCAGTCTTAGCTGCGGCACAAGGAACAGTGGTATACGCGGGTAACGCTCTTCGAGGATACGGTAGTTTAATCATATTGAAACATAATGATGATTACCTAAGTGCTTATGCACATAACTCGAAATTACTTGTTAAAGAAAAGCAGAAGGTTAAGGCAGGACAAAAAATAGCAGAAATTGGTAATTCAGAGTCTCCGGTCACCGCGCTTCGTTTTGAAATTCGCTACCGAGGGCAAGCTGTCAATCCTGCTAAATACCTACCCTAATTTTTAGGTATTGATAATTGCTCGGGAGAAGGCTTATGGCTAGCGCAGCAAAACTTGACACACACACTACGACTGACGAAAAATTCGATGACATCGCTGCTGATGAAAGCACAACTCTACTAGATAAAGTAGAAGATGATGAAATTTTTGCTAAAGAAGAAGTCACTAAAAATCTTGATGCAACCCAACTTTATTTAGGCGAAATTGGTTTTTCTCCTTTGCTTAGTGCAGAAGAAGAAGTGTTTTTTTCTCGTAAATCACTTAGAGGTTGTGAAGCCTCACGCAAACGTATGATTGAAAGTAACCTACGTTTAGTTGTTAAAATAGCACGCCGTTACAACAACCGCGGCCTGGCTTTACTCGATTTAATTGAAGAAGGGAACTTAGGTTTAATCCGCGCAGTTGAAAAATTTGACCCTGAGCGTGGCTTTAGATTTTCAACTTACGCTACATGGTGGATACGTCAAACAATTGAACGTGCCATTATGAATCAAACTCGCACCATTCGCTTACCTATTCATGTAGTTAAAGAACTTAATGTTTATTTACGTACAGCTCGAGAATTAACTCAAAAACTTGACCATGAGCCAACAGCTGACGAAATTGCAGCTTGCCTAGATAGACCCGTTGAAGACGTAACTAAAATGCTACGTTTAAACGAAAGAATTGCATCAGTAGACATGCCGATTGGTGGTGAAAACGACAGTGTTTTACTTGATATCATTCCTGATGAAAAAAGTGCTGGCCCTGAAGGCGAAGTACAAAACAATGATATTAATAAGCACATTGTAGATTGGTTAGGTGAATTGAACCCTAAACAACGCGAAGTGTTAGCACGTCGATTTGGATTGCTTGGCTACGAGCCATCTACACTTGAAGATGTAGGCCGCGAAATAGGCTTAACACGTGAACGTGTAAGACAAATTCAGGTAGAAGCATTACGTCGCTTAAAAGACATTTTGCAACAAGAAGGTTTAAGTACAGATAGCTTGTTTAATCAGTTTTCGTAACTGGTTAAATAGTTTAAAAGACTATGTGTGTTAAAAAGCCGAAGAATTTATTCTTCGGCTTTTTTTATGCTTGTAAATTAGATGATATAAATTACAACAATGCTTTTAGTTTATATAATAAATCGTGCGCTTGGCGTGGCGATAAATTATCAGGGTCAATTGCGCTTAATTGTTCTTCTACTTCAGAAGGGGCACTTTGTGCAATTTCGTTATTAAAAGTAAAGGCTTGTTGCTCTGTATTTGGTGCAGTAACGCTTTGATGATTTTCAAGCAACTTAAGTTTTTGCTTTGCTTGTGCTATCACAGCTTTAGGAACTCCTGCAAGGGCAGCTACTTGTAAGCCAAAGCTTTTACTTGCAGCGCCGTCGAGAACTGTATGCATAAAGGCGATTGTATCGTTATGCTCTATTGCATCAAGGTGCACGTTTACCAGACCTGTTGTTTGTTCAGCAAGTTCTGTTAACTCAAAGTAGTGCGTTGCAAACAATGTTTTAGCTGATATTTTTGACGCTAAATGATCGGCTGTTGCATACGCAAGCGAGAGCCCATCATAGGTACTTGTACCACGACCAATTTCATCCATTAATACCAAAGACTGCGCCGTGGCATTATTTAAAATAGTCGCTGTTTCGGTCATTTCTACCATGAAGGTTGAGCGACCTGATGCTAAATCATCGCTAGCACCAATACGTGTAAATATGCGATCAATATTACCTATTTTAGCGCTGTCTGCAGGTACATAACTGCCAATGTGAGCCATTAGTACAATAAGTGCTGTTTGGCGCATATAGGTTGATTTACCGCCCATGTTTGGACCCGTAATAATCAACATTTTACGTTGGCTGTTTAATTCAACAGGGTTAGCAATAAACGGTTCTTTCATTACTTGTTCAACAACAGGGTGACGACCTTGCTTAATGCTTATATTGTCGTTATCGCACAGTTCTGGTTTTGCATAATTGAGTGCAAATGCACGTTCGGCCAAGTTATTTAACACGTCTAAATCGGCCAGTGCTGCTGCCATCATTTGCAGCTGTTCAATATGTGGAGCGATAAATCTGAACAGCTCTTCGTATAGTTGCTTTTCAAGCGCTAAGGCTTTTGATTGGCTACCAAGTACTTTATCTTCGTGCTCTTTAAGCTCAGGAATAATATAGCGTTCGTTATTTTTGAGCGTTTGGCGACGAATGTAGTCGGCTGGCACTAAGTGGGCATTGGCGCGGCTTACTTCAATAAAAAAGCCATGTACTCGGTTATAACCAATTTTAAGCGTACTAATACCCGTGCGTTCGCGTTCACGTAACTCTAGTTGATCAAGTACATCGGTTGCACCTTTACTTAAGTTACGCCACTCATCTAGTTCGCTGTTGTAACCAGGGGCAATAACGCCACCGTCACGAATAAGTACCGGTGGATTTTCTATCACTGCACGTTCTAATAACTCTTGTAAATCAGGGAGCTCAGGCGAGTGCTTGATAATACCCGCTATACGAGGATCGTTAGCATCGCCTAACAAAGTGTGTAGTGGCGCAAGTGCTTGTAATGCGCTGCGAAGGCGAGTTAAATCGCGCGGGCGAGCAGTACATAAAGCTAAGCGTGCAATAACACGCTCTACATCACCAATCTCTTTTAATGATTCGTGTAATTCACCGCACAGTTGTACATCTAAAATAGCGCTAATTGCATTTAAGCGTGAATTTAGCTCGTCTTTATTACGTACAGGTGTATGAATACGGCGCTTAAGTAAACGAGAGCCCATAGGTGTTGCTGTTTTATCAAGTACCTGGGCAAGTGTATTTTCAAACCCACCTGATAAATTAACGGTAAGTTCTAAATTTTTACGGGTTGCGGCATCTAAAATAACAGCGTGTTCGTTGTGCTCAAGCGTAATTGCACGAATATGTGGCAGTGCAATACGTTGTGTATCTTTTACGTATTGCATTAAACAACCGGCAGCAACAAGCGCGCTGTGGGCTTTATCAACACCAAAACCAACTAAATCTTTAGTACCAAACTGATCGCATAATAAGTGCTGAGCCGTATCTAAGTCGAACTCCCACTCTGGGCGGCGGCGGGCACCTTTTATATGCTCAATTAAATGAAAGTTTTCAAAGCTTTCGCTATACAGAAGTTCTGCCGGAGCTAAGCGCTGAATAGTTGAGCTAAAGGCTTCGTCGGTGTTAACCTCTACAACGTTAAAGCGACCAGAGTTAATATCAAGGTACGCGATACCGTACAGACCTTTTTTACTTTGCCAAACGCTAGTAAGAAGATTGTCTTGTCGTTCTTGTAAAAGCGCTTCATCAGAAATTGTACCAGGTGTAACTATACGAACAACTTTACGATCGACAGGGCCTTTACTAGTTGCAGGGTCACCCACTTGTTCACAAATAGCGACTGATTCACCCATTTGGACTAGGCGTGCTAGGTAGTTTTCTACTGCATGATAAGGTACGCCCGCCATAGGGATAGGATCGCCACCGGCTTTACCGCGATGAGTTTGCGAAATATCGAGTAATTGAGCGGCGCGTTTAGCGTCATCAAAAAAGAGTTCGTAAAAATCGCCCATACGATAAAACAATAAAATATCGCGATGCTCTGATTTTATTTTTAGATACTGCTGCATCATAGGGGTTTGTTGTTTTATAGTGTGTGGTGCATAAAGATCAAACGACATGTATTTACCCAAAGGCTGAATATGGAATTACATCAAGAGATTAAAACACTTGCTGCGCAATTAGGCGCTATTTTAACGGATAAATGCTTATGGATCACTAGTGCTGAGTCATGTACTGGTGGCGGAGTGAGTTATGCCCTTACAGATACGCCCGGAAGCTCTGCTTATATTGACCGTGCATTTGTGACTTACAGCAACCAAGCAAAGCAAGATTTGCTAAATGTAAGTGCAAGCACATTAGCAAAGTACGGTGCTGTGAGCGAACAAACAGTGCGTGAAATGGCATTAGGTGCTATTAAAGCAACAAATGCAAATATATCTATAGCTGTATCGGGTATTGCAGGACCTGGCGGGGCAACTGATGGCAAACCTGTGGGACTTGTGTGGTTTGGCATACAAATTAATGACAAAGTACTGACCTTTAAACAAGTATTCTCTGGCGATAGGGCTCAAGTTAGACTGCAAGCTATTGTATTTGCATTGAAAAGTGTAATAGATGAGATAAAATAAAAAAATTAGCTTGATACTGTGATTTCATACAGTATACTTGATTCCATTAGCTGGATTTGGAGAATAAAATGAACGATAACAAACAAAAAGCGTTGGACGCAGCACTATCACAAATTGAACGTCAATTTGGTAAAGGCTCAATTATGAAATTGGGTGATAACAAAGCGTTAAACATTGAATCTGTATCTACAGGCTCATTAGGTATTGATATTGCTTTAGGCATAGGTGGTTTACCTATGGGACGTATTGTTGAAGTATACGGACCTGAGTCATCTGGTAAAACAACGCTTACTTTACAAGTTATCGCAGAAGCACAAAAAGAAGGCAAAACATGTGCCTTTATTGATGCTGAGCATGCTCTAGATCCAGTATATGCCCAAAAATTGGGTGTAAATATAGATGAATTATTTGTATCTCAACCAGATACAGGTGAGCAAGCACTAGAAATTTGTGACATGTTAGTACGCTCAAGCGCAGTAGATGTTGTTGTAATTGACTCGGTTGCTGCACTAACACCAAAAGCTGAAATTGAAGGCGATATGGGCGATTCGCACATGGGCTTACAAGCACGTTTAATGTCGCAAGCATTACGCAAGCTTACTGGTAACATTAAACGCTCTAACACGTTGTGTATTTTCATTAACCAAATCCGTATGAAAATTGGTGTTATGTTTGGTAACCCAGAAACAACAACGGGTGGTAATGCACTTAAGTTTTACGCATCGGTACGTATTGATATTCGTCGTATTGGTTCTGTTAAAGAAGGCGATGAAGTTGTTGGTAACGAAACTCGCGTTAAAATTGTTAAAAACAAAGTAGCGCCGCCGTTTAAACAAGCTGAATTTATCATCATGTATGGTGAAGGTATTTCTAAGCAAGGCGAGCTAATTGACCTAGGCGTTAAGCATAAAATTGTTGAAAAAGCAGGTGCTTGGTATAGCTACTGTGGCAACAAGGTTGGCCAAGGTAAATCTAACTCAATTAAGTTTTTGAAAGAAAACCCAGAAATTGCAGATGAGATTGAAGGCAAGTTACGCGAAATGCTTTTATTAAAAGCAACTATTGAACCAGATGATGGTGAAGATAAGTTGGGCGATGACGCTGATCTTTAACAGCCTCAAAATGAGTTTTTAAGCTTGATTTGACCCGAGCTTTAAAAAGCGTTAATCAGTAATGATTAGCGTTTTTTTGTTATTAAAAACTTAAAGTAGATAACCTGAGCTCTGGATAATAAATCTATCTCGAGCAGCTATTTTCAGCGCTAACTGCGTTGAATTTACTTACAATAGGCCAGCTATTGACGCGTAAATTCGCCTTGTTTCCACTGAAAATCTCTGGCTAGAGAAAATAAATTTAAATACCACTATGATTCAATACGTTAGTAAATCTCTTAACCAGAGTTTAGGTTAGATAAAAATAAAAACGACACATTAAAAATGTGTCGTTTTTTAATTTAACCTGCAAAAATCTACAGCCTTTAATTAATCAAATATATTTATAACTGCCAATTTACAGATAGAGCGTAGTTACGCGGTGCACCGTAGTAACCTTGTTCCCAGTATAGGCTGTGCAAATATTTTTCACCTGTGGTGTTATTAACGTTGAAAGTGACTCCTACGTTATCTGTAATTTTGTAAGTGGCCATTAAATCAAGTAACCCGTATGCATCTTGGTTGGTAGTAACACTTGCAATACCATTAGCATCGCTAACTTGTACTCGACTAGTTGAATCCTGCCAGCGGTAATTTGCACCAAATGATAAGCCATCAACTAAAGGCACTTGGTAGGTTGCGGCCACTTTAAGTTGGTTTTCTGGTGTGTAATCTTTTACTAAATCATCACCATCAATATTTAAATTACTAAAGCTAATACTTGCACTTAAATCATCTGTAAATTTACCACTTAACTCTACTTCAAAACCATTACTACTAATGCCATCAGCTGCATAATAACGCGTATCACTTGGTAATGAGTTAGCTATAGCAACAGCAAGGCCATCTTGTTTTGCATCAAAATAAGCAAACGTTACAAATAACTGGTCGTCTAGAAGCTGTGCTTTGACACCTATTTCGCTACTTTTACCAGTAACAGCAGGTAGTTGATTGGCATTTATATCTAGTTCTTTTTGCGGTACAAATGTTTCTGTATAGCTTGCATAAGCCGATAGAGATTCGTTAAAGTCGTACACTGTACCAATGTACGGTATTAGCTCAGAGTCATTACGTGTTTGAGCAACACCGTACGCTGTACCTTTTGTTTCCCAATCTGTATAACGCACGCCAGCAAGTACACTTAAAGGTTCACTTAATCTGATACGAGTTGATATGTAAGCTGATTTTTGCTCATTTGTTATATTGCTTCCATTTACGCCATCAGCAAGTGTTGCTTGTGGCATTACCCCATCCCACGTTTTAAGTGATGGCATTGCCGGAAAGCCATTGCCTGTGGTGTAATCGTAAAGAGACTGCTCGGTGTAATCCATTTTTGCTTGGCTAACACCAAATGATAGATCGTGCTCTTGACCAAATAAATCAAATTTACCACTGGCATATAGATCAAATAAATCATGCTTATCTTCGTAATCATAACGGCTTGCATAACCGGTTAAACCAAGCTCAGTGTCTTTATTTGGTGTACCGTATACGTAGAACAGCTCTGAGTCTTGCTCGTTTTCAATGTGAGCATAGCGCGCTCTAGCCACCCATGTTGCTGATAAGTTTTGTTCAAGCGTTACATATACTTGCTCTGCACTGTTATCCCAGTAAGACCAATCAGCAGCAGTACTGGTTGATTCGTCATAGTCGGTTGGTGAGCCGTCGGTGTAATAAAGAGGTAGTGCCCCCCAAAGTGGGCTATCAGCATCTTTTTGTTGGTTAACGTAGTTAACGCTTAATAATGTGTTGTCGGTTAATTTGCCTTCGTAGGCTAAGTAAATAATTGTTTTATCTGTTTCGTAACGATCTAAGTATGAATCCGCTTTTTGTTTTGTAAATACAGCTCTTACAGCGTGTTCTTCATTAATAGGGGTCGATACATCTAAATCTAATCGTTTTTTATTCCACGAACCATATGACACAGACGCATTAGCTTGTGTGTTATATGTTGGTTTTTTTAAAACCATATTTACAGTAGCAGAAGGATTACCCGCGCCGGTCATTAAGCCATTAGCGCCACGCACAATTTCAACGCGGTCGTAAATTGATGTATCAAGACTTCCTTGAATAGAGCCTGAGCTTTGTGGAATACCTAATCCATCAACTTGAAAGTTAGTAATTTCAAAACCACGAGCTTTAAAGTAAGTACGGTCGGTTTCTATTTGCTCTACTGTTACGCCTGGCGTGCTTTCAAGTACTGAGTTTATATCGTCTAGTGAAAAGTCGTCCATTAGTGCGCGTGATACAACAGAGATTGACTGTGGTGTTTCTTTAATTGTTAAACCTAATTTAGTGGCTGATTGCGCTTCTTCTGTTATGTAGTTTTTATGATGCTGACCATACACTGCAATTTTTTCTAGAGGTTCATCTTTTGTATTTGCTTCATCGGCAAATGCATAGCCAGATAAAATTAAAGAAGTAGCAAAGCTTAGTTTAGATAAACGCAAAACTTGAGGGGACGACATAAGTTTTTCCAGTTAGTTCAAAAAGAAGTGCGCAATTTAATCTAAATGATATTGATTTGCAATCGTGTTTCTGGGTTTTTATCTATAATTATTCTGTTTTATTGAATTTTAAGGTCATATATAAAGATTATAGGTACGGATTAACGAATTATATAGAACGGCGCTTAATTTCACTTATAAAAAAAGCGGCCTAGGCCGCTTTATAAATTAATTAGGTTTTTACTATTAAAAAGAGTATTTAACGGAAAATTGTAAACGGTCTAAATCGCCATCTACGCCATTTTCGGTTTCACGTTCAGCATGCTTTAGTTCAGCACCAAACGTTAAACGTTTAACGGGTGAGTATAGAATATTTGCGCTGTAGCTTTGGCTTGATTCTGTCGGATCGCCAGAAATAGCTAATAAATCAGTGTTGTTATCAGCGCTAAAGAATGAGTATAAGAACGTGGAGCGCCATTTGCTTGTCCATTTGTGCTGGTAAGCAACAAAACCAGAAGTTGAGTCAATCGCATCTAGTTCATCGCCATTAAGTACTGCGCCGTGAGCAACGTTTAAGCCTACGTAACGGCCTAAGCCTTTACCTTGCGTAAGCATAAATTTAAGGTTGTCTTCACCAAGGTTTATTTTACCTGAAGCACTTACACCAAACGATGTTTCATCGGCATCAACACTGCCTACTTTATAAGTAAGTTGGCGAGCAAGCGCGGCAACAACAATGTTACCCCAATCAGCTTTGTGTGTGTAACGAGCTGTAAAATCGGGTAATGATGCATCATCAGTGACTACCATACCGCTAGTCGTAGAAATTGTACTTTCTGGGTTTTCTAATGAGAAAGACCATGCGCCAGTGGTATATTTAATTTGCGATTGACGCACAAACACAGTGCCTTCAGCAGGCCCTACAAAATCAAGCGTTTCAGCAAGTGCGCCTACATTTTGGAAGTTAGACCACGTTTGACCAAATAACCAACCATCGTAAGTAACAAACGCGTGGCGAATACGTGGTGCATAAGAGTTTGATACACGTTCATTTCCGCCAGTTGCAGAGGCTAGAAAGTCAATTTCAATTTTAGTTTTTACGGTCTTACCGTTATCCATTAACGTTGAAGTACCAAAGTTAAAACGTGATTCACGTGCATGCATGTCAAATACAGCATCTGAGCTGTTATCGTCGCCAACTGTTAGTGTACTTGGTACGTAAAAGTCGCGGCCTACGTTTGAGCCTGCAGGCGCACCCGCTGAATAATCACTCCACATAGAGTCGAGTTTAATGTATCCACCGTAAGTAAATTCGGTATCACCAATTTTTGCAGCAGTTGCCGCGTATGCAGTACTTGATAGTGCACATAGTACAGCGCTTGCTGCCAATGTTTTTAATGGGGTAAATTTCATTGTGGTGTCCTTTATAGGCTACTTGTTGTTTGTTACTTTTTTTTTCATGTAAGGTTGTATTACTTGCTACGAGTATTACTTACGAATAAAAAGGGTGTTAATTTAGCTTTTCAATACACATATTGTTTTCATTCGTTAAATAAAGATTTTAGTAAGTACTACAGTAAATACGTTTATTACAGTACCGAACACTGTTAAATATGTGCAATATTTACTCAATTACCTATTGGTCTATAAGACTAAGGTTTTAGAGTAGATAAGTTTGTATTTACTTACATTTAACGCGTTGTATTATTTATGTAAAAAAATTGAAAGCAGAAGGATTATAAACTACAAATGAGCAAAATGAAGAGGAATACAACTAAGGTCTAATACTTAATAAGGCACTGCTGAGTAATCCTTGATAAGAGCCTAAGGCAAGTAATTTAATGGAGACGAAGATGTCACAAAGTATCTATCCAGTTCCGACGCATATTAAAGATGCGACTCTTGTAGATAAAAATAAATATAATACGCTTTATAAGCAATCTATTGATGACCCTGAAGGTTTTTGGGGTGAGCATGGCAAACGCCTCGATTGGTCTACTCCTTACACTAAAGTTAAAAACACATCATTCGACAAAGGTCACATAAATATTAAATGGTATGAAGATGGCTATTTAAATGCTTCGTACAATTGTATTGACCGCCATCTAAAAACCAAAGCCGATAAGGTTGCGCTTATTTGGGAAGGTGATAGTCCATCTCAAAGCGAGAATATTACTTATCAGCAGCTGCATGATGAAGTTGCTAAGTTTGCTAATGGCTTAAAAAAGTTAGGTGTGCAAAAAGGTGATCGCGTAGCGATTTATATGCCTATGACGCCACAGGCTGTGTATGCAATGCAAGCCTGTGCACGTATTGGTGCTATTCATTCTGTTGTATTTGGTGGCTTTTCACCTTCAGCGATTGCCGACCGTATTAGAGATTCGGGTGCTAAGGTTGTTATTACGTCAGATGAAGGGCGCAGAGCGGGTAATTGTGTACCACTAAAAGCAAACGTTGATGAAGCTGTTGCACAAGATACTGTGACTTCAATTGAACACGTTATAGTACATCAATTAACAGGCGGCGAAGTTGATTGGAATGAACATGACATTTGGTGGCATGACCTAGTTGCTGATTTACCAGCGCAGTGTGAGCCAGAGCCAATGAATGCTGAAGATCCGCTCTTTATTTTATATACGTCAGGATCGACCGGACAGCCAAAAGGTGTTGTGCATACCACAGGTGGTTACTTAGTTTACTCATCAATGACACACGAGTACGTATTTGATTTAAAAGAAGACGATGTGTATTGGTGTAGTGCCGATGTAGGTTGGATCACAGGCCACAGCTACATTGCATACGGACCACTGGTAAACGGTTGTACGCAAGTTTTATTTGAAGGTGTACCTACGTACCCAACAGCTGGGCGCATGGGTGAAATTGTTGATAAACACGGCGTTACTATTTTATATACTGCGCCTACAGCAATCCGTGCATTAATGGCGAAAGGTGATGAGCCAATTGCCTCGTCAAATCGCGATAGTTTACGTATTTTAGGTTCGGTTGGTGAGCCAATTAATCCTGAAGCGTGGACGTGGTATTACGAGAGTATTGGTAAATCTAATTGCCCGATTGTTGATACGTGGTGGCAAACAGAAACCGGTGGCATTATGATCACGCCATTACCAGGTGCTACTGATACAAAACCAGGTTCTGCAACACATCCATTTTTTGGTATTGCTCCTGCATTATTTGATGCTGAAGGTAATACACTTGAAGGTACTGTAGATGGTAACTTAGTTATTTTAGATAGCTGGCCATCACAAGCGAGAACGGTTTATAACGATCATGAGCGTTTTGAGCAAACTTACTTTAGTGCCTACCCAGGTGTGTATTTTACAGGTGATGGTTGTCGTCGTGATGAAGATGGTTATTACTGGATCACAGGTCGTGTAGATGATGTGCTTAATGTATCTGGTCATCGATTAGGTACTGCAGAGATTGAAAGTGCTCTTGTATCACACCCAGCAGTTGCAGAAGCTGCAGTTGTAGGTTACCCGCATGACATTAAAGGCCAAGGTATTTATGTTTACATTACGCCAAATGAAGGCGTAACAGTCAGTGATGAGTTAACCAAAGAGGTACGTAACTGGGTTCGTAAAGAGCTTAGCCCAATAGCATCACCAGATATGATTCAATGGTCTCCAGGTTTACCTAAAACGCGCTCAGGCAAGATTATGCGTCGTATTTTACGTAAAATCGCTGCAAATGAGCACCAACAACTCGGTGATACGTCAACGCTTGCAGATCCATCTGTAGTCGATGAACTAATCGAGAACAGATTAAATCGTTAAATGTGCGTTAAAAACTTGATTACAAGTTGATTCTAAACGTAGTATATCGGCTGTCAGTAAGGGTTTTATACCTAACTGGCAGCCGAATTTATTAGGAGTGAACCATGAGTCAGTTTTTAATAGCGGACGACCATCCGTTATTTCGTGAAGCACTAAAGGGCGCATTGAGCGCAAAATTTGAAGGTTTAGAGGTTTTTGAATCATCCGATTTTGACAGCACACTGCAAGTGTTAAGCGAGCAAGAGGATCTTGATATATTACTGCTAGACCTTCACATGCCAGGTAATGGTGATTTATATGGTCTTATTCGTATTAGAGAAGAATACCCAAGCTTACCTATTGCCGTTGTTTCGGGTAGTGAAGACGCTAATATAGTTTCTAAAGTAATGGGTTACGGCGCTATGGGTTTTATTCCTAAATCGTCATCGTCTGATGATATTGCCAGTGCAATTAACCAAATACTTGAAGGCGATACATGGCTACCAAAAGAGTTAAAAAACAAAGTAGCTGAAATTGAAGGTGAAGACCGAGAAATAGCAGCGCAAGTTGCCTCATTAACACCTCAACAATACCGAGTGCTGCAATATCTGCACGAAGGTTTACTTAATAAGCAAATTGCTTATGAACTGCACATATCAGAAGCAACAGTAAAAGCACACATTACAGCCATATTTAGAAAACTCGGCGTGTACAATCGTACCCAAGCCGTTTTAATTGCCGCGAAATTAAAACTCGAGCCAATAGAGCAGGCATAATTTACATTTAAAAAGTCACTTGCTTAATTATGAGCAAAAAAATGCCAGCAACAATGCTGGCATATTTTTATGTGTAGAATAGTTAATCAGAATTCAGGTTAATAACAAAATGCATACCTTGTTATCAACACTGTTTTATTACCTCAAAATAAACTACTTAATTAAGCGAATTGGTACAATGCTAAGAAAACACTACAGTTTTATTACCATTAATAAATAGCTTATGCTCTGATGCAAGTTGGAGTGCTTTACAAAACACTGTTTTCTCTACATCTTTACCCATTTTAGCCATCATTTCTGCAGTATTAGCGTGCGTTACGCTTGTTACGTCTTGAAGAATGATAGGTCCTTCATCAAGCTCATTATTCACAAAGTGAGCGGTAGCACCAATGATTTTTACGCCGCGCTCAAATGCTTGATGATAAGGTTTAGCACCTATAAATGCGGGTAAAAATGAATGATGAATATTAATTATTTTGCCTTCAAAGCGACCCACAAATTCAGGGCTTAAAATACGCATGTATTTGGCAAGACCAATAATATCAGGGTTGTAGCTGGCAATTAAATCACCTACTTTTTGATCGTGCTCGCTACGAGTTAGTCCTTCGTGCGATACAACATGAAACGGCACATCAAACCCTTTTGCTAAAGGCTCTAAATCAGCGTAGTTAGCAATAACTGCTAATACTTCAATATTAAGAGTTTGTTCAAATTGCTTTAGCAACATACCACCTAAACAATGGGCTTCTTTAGTTGCAAGTAAAACTACTTTAGTTTTTGCACCGCAATGTAGGGCAAGTTTAGCGCCTTGTGGCAACAGTGCGCGTAGTTGATCTAAAAAGTCGCTTTGTGGCTCGCCTGTAAGCTCTGTGCGCATAAAAAATCGCTGTGCGTCTTTATCTACAAACTCGTTGTTACGCGTAATATTTAAATTATTTTTATGACAAAGCCCTGTGATTTTAGCTATTAAGCCTACGTCGTCAGCACATTGGGTGGTTAGTATATAGCTCATTGTCCTCATTCTTACCCTGTGATTAATACTTCATTATTTGTGTTTTGGCACATAAAGCAAGGGCTTTGTGGACTAATCCAATATTAATCATGTTGTTGAGTATAAAAGAGGTAGTAAAGTTAAAAGGTATTGAATAGAGGTTAATAAAGGATAAAAAAATGCCACCTAATTTACAAGGTGGCATTAATACTAATAATCCAGAGTTTAAGTTAATTAACCCTTTGGCTCGGGAGATAAGCTTTCTTCTTGTCTTAAATACCCGGCAGCTTCTTCGTCATCTTTAGCTATCGCTTGCTGAGTAGGTATAGCACGCGTTTGCTGATTTAATTGATGTATTTGTGAAGCATTACCTAAATCACGCTCACTGGTGATTGAGGCGATAGATTCACGGTCTTTCAAGAACGCGATAACGTCTTTTTTGATTGCTTGTAATTGTCCTTCGTCTTTATGCATTTCCATAATATGGCGAGGATGTTCAAGATTTTTCATACCTGTTGCTGCAAACGTAGTAGAAATAACACGAGAAACAATAATCCAAGGCGTTATGCTACTGCGTACTAAAGTATTTTCTGAGCGGGTACTATCATGAATACCAGTACCTGTTGATATTTTAGACTCAGTAAATGTGCCTTCGCATTTAAAGTACACTAGTAGTGATTCAAATTGCATTTCAGCAAAAAATAGATGAGCTGTATTTGTAAGCAATTGCGCAAATGCTTTAATAAGTATACTTATTAGCAATAAGTGAAAGCTTGTCATTAATAGCTCACTAAATTGAATAACATGTTGGTTATTAAATGCTTGTTTAAAGCTACTAATATTTGCAGCGTCAACGTAATGATAAATATTAATAAACGAATACGCTAAAAACACAGTAAACGCTAAGGCTATAATATAAAGCAAGTTACCACTTACTAAAGCAAGTAACCTTGCTAGCGTAAAGTTTTTACCTAAGTCTATTGAGTGCAGTTTAGGTTGAATCTCTTGGATCATTTCACCTTTAAAACCGCCTTTACCTTCAATTTGTTCTTGAAGCTTAGGATCTAATTCGCGATAAACTCTGTTAGGTACTTCTTTATAACGACGGTTAGCCATTACTAGATTGTCTAGGTTTATAAAAATTTCGTCTGGATGAACAGACTCTTGCCAGTTTTCACGTAGTTCTGATACTTCAGCAGAAGGGGTAACTGCATTTAAACGCGCTTTAATCATAATAAAAGCAATTGCGCAGCTCAGAGTGGCTAATACAATAATCGCAATTAAGTACATGCCAGCATGAAGACTAGGTAGTTGCTCAATCCAGCCATCTATTTCTTGTTTGCTAATGTGTTGTTCTTTCATCAGCCATGACATAGAAAGGCCAATAGCGATTGGTAGAATAAAAGATAAAGAAATAATTTTAGCGAGTGCACCAGTACCAAGTGCTTCAATATTTTTTTCAGCGTTTCTAGAAATAGGTTTACCCGTAGAGCGCCACGAAAAAAGCACGTAGAACATTAATATGGCACTATAAACAGGAAATGCTAATTCGCCTGCTTCACCGGTAAAACCCGATAAAGATACAAATGCTACAAGGCCATAAGCAATAAGTGCAACAAGGGTACTTACCCATGAGCCAAATAAGCGCTGAGCAACATTACGAATAGGATAAGGTAGGAATAATAACTTAGGGATTAAGCTGTGAAGTAAACGTGATAAAAAACCATTAGGCTCTTTAAACGTACTGTTTTTACGACCAACCAGCATTTCTTCGAGTGATTGCGCGGTGTAGGCTACTTCTTTTTGTTCTTCTTGGGCGGTTGATGCTTGTGATTTGCTGTAGTTATAAGCAAGTGAAGTAGGGTGGTTTCTGCCTACAAAATACTTAAGAGTTGCATAAATACCACTTGAAAGTGAGCGAATGCCGAATGCTAAAATAAGCATGCCAAACACCATTAAAATCCATCCAGCGGTTGTATCTTCTTTTACTGATCCCGCAGCAATAACAAGTAAACTAATACCCGCTATAGACTCAATGAGTCCTCTTACAGCTGTTACTTTACCTTCAAGTTTGAAGGGGTTTTTTAGTCCAAGATCAATCGATCCATAATCAAAAGCCATTGAATGCTCCTTTTAAACAGCATGCCCAATTAAGGGAGAATATAAGCGTAGTTATAATAACCATTATATATATCGTATTTTTGTTTTTGCTCAATTTTTGATTATATATCAATAAAGTCGTTCAGTTTAAGGTTATTTTAAAGTGGTACATTCTATGCTTTGAAATATAAGCTTAAGCGAGTTAACAATATCTCTTTTAAATGCTTGAGGAGGAATGATGGAATTGATTTACGTTGATGATAGTTTGCCCGGAATTACCCGAAAGAAAAAAAACAAACATTGGCAGTTTTTTGACCCAATAGGAAAAATAATTAAAGAGAAGGCCGTTATTGAGCGCTTAAATTCACTCGCGTTCCCGCCTGCTTATAAAAGTGTATGGTTTTGCCCTGAAGAAAATGGGCATATTTTAGCAACAGGTTACGACAGTAAAGGACGAAAGCAGTACCGATATCATCCATTATTTACACAACAACAAGATGCTAAAAAGTATCAAGCTTGTAGTGTGTTTGGACATAAGCTGCCGTTACTTAGGGCTCAATTAAAGGAAGCATTGCAAGGTGATGAGCTCGATTATGAACGTACTTTAGCAGCCATTGTTAGATTAATGGATTTAGGTGCTTTACGGGTGGGGAATGAACGTAATGTAAAACAAAATAAAAGTTTTGGTGCGACAACCCTAAGATCAAGGCATGCAAAATTAACAGGAAAAAATATTAGATTAAAATACCGTGCAAAGTTAGGCAAAGAAAGGGAAGTAAATATAACGGATAAAGCATTGAGTAGTGTTATTAAGGAGCTTCAGGACTTACCCGGGCAACACTTGTTTCAATATATAGAAGAGGGGGAGCGCTCTAACGTTACCTCTACTGAAATCAATCAGTATATTCAAAATATAATGGGTGAAGAATTTAGCGCAAAACACTTTAGAACATGGCGAGCAAGTGTGATTGCTTTTAAAGAAGTGTATGAAGCAAAAGGCGCTATTACATTAAAAAAAATGCTTGATGAAGTGTCTTCAAAGCTTGGGAATACGCCAACAATAGCGCGTAATTCTTATATTCATCCTGATGTTATTGAGCTTTGTAAGAAAAATGAATCAGAACAAACTCATTGGCGCGACAATTTTAAATTACCCCGTAAAACAAAGTATCTTAGTCGGTTTGAGCGCGGTTTATTAGAGTTTTTAACGTAACGATAAAGGCTGTAGCTTACAGCCTTTATGCTAAGTTTTTATATTATGCTATTGCAGCATAAACGTTTCGTATTCTAAATCTTCAAATTGTTTTGAAAGCCAAAATAATCCTACTACCGAGGTAATAATGGTTGCTAATGCAAAGCCATAGCCATAAAACTGCGGTCCAAAAGCAATTGATAACAAAGTTAAAACAACGTTTATTACCAAAAATAACCCCGCTAAAAATAGCACTGTTGAGCGTTTATCTAAATAAAACAAAATATTTAAAATAGATAAAAATATAACTTGTACGCCTACACCTACTACATCAATAAATAAAAGCGTTTTATAGTTTGGATCAATGCCAATAAAGGTAAGTATTTGCTCACCCCATAATAATAAGCAGGCAACGGTAATACCCTGAATTTTAAATATATCGTATAAACCGGCACGCGCAGTTTGGATCATACTGTCTTTTAATATGTAGATCTCTTCAAGAGATGAGCCACCACGAATAGCGGTGTAAAAACGGTCGTACTCTTCTACAAAGTCTGTTTCCATTTTTACTAAAAATACCGCCATACCGGGGATAATAGACAAATAAGCCAAAAATATAGGTAAGTCATAAATTGGGCTGGCTCTTAATGTACCAATAATTTGAATTGATGTGCTTGGAGAATACCAAAAAATGATTTTATCAGCCCATACACCAATGTTATAAAACAGACCACAAAAGAATAGGCTGTAATACACTTTTTTATTGCTTAAAAAGTCAAAGCTTATAAGTTTTTCACCTGGGTAGCGGCGAATAATCATAAATAAAAAGCTAAAAAAGAGCAGTGCTTCGCCTGCAAAAAACGCAAAAAATAAGCCGTCTAGCTGCCAGTCTCTTAATAAATATGCAAGCAATACCATAAAGGCGTAACCACTTAGCATAGTTATTAAAATTAACCGGTACTCTTTCATACCTGATAGAAAAATAGCGCCAAGCCACTGATTACATAAGCTTACAAAGGCACCTAAAATTATAATCTTAGTAACAACGGGTATAGGGAGCATAGGCCATACAGCTAAGCCCACCAATAACGCAGCTATTGTTGTTACAAGTTGCGCACCAAGTAAATTAGGGAGTACTTTTGCCTCTTCTTTTTGAAAAAACAAATCGGCAATAAACCGAGTTAGTAATAACTGCAAGCCACCCGTTAAAATAAGTGAGGCTGCCATCATGTAGGTAACAAGCGTTAAAAACTGAATAATAAGTACTTTAGGTAATACAATTCCTAAACTTAAAATACCAATTAGCATTAACGCTACAATAGAGAGCAGCCAGGGGCCTGAGCCTATTAACCCTGCGTAGCCGTATGCTTCAAAAACTGAGAGCAGGGTATTTTTTTTGAGAATTTTTCGTATCTCAAAACCTATTCCGGCCATGCCATTGTATCCTTATAAAGTTTATCGTAACGGGCAAACATGTGGCTCTCGTCATAAAATTTTTGTACGCGGTCTAAACCACTTTTTTGATACTCAAGCCAAGCTTGCTCATTTGTTAGCATATTTGATATTTGTTGTGCTGTTTCGCTAGGTGAAGCAATTGAGACAACTTCACCAGCTTTACCTAATGCTTTATCTTCATCGGTGCCGCCTTCGATTATTTCGCGGCACGAGCCAACATCACTAGCAAGTACAGGCACACCGGCCGCCATTGCTTCTAAAAGCACTAAAGGCTGCGCTTCGGAAATCGAGGTTAAAGCAACAATTCCGAGCTTAGGTAAAATTTTGGTAATATCTTGCATACCTAAAAACTTAACACTGTTTTGTAAATCAAGGCTGCCTACAAGTAGTTCACACTCTTTGTAATATTGCGGATCTTCTTCATAAGGGCCGATGATCCAGCCTTCGACCTCTGGTAATATCGATTGCGCTTCTTTAATCGCACGTATAAAGGTTTTAATATCTTTTATAGGAACTACACGTCCAATTAATCCAACAACCGGTGGTATCTGTTTTGGACGCTGCTCAAGCGCTTCAATAAAGCGCACTGTTTTAATACCATTAGGTACAACAAATGCTTTTTCAGGCGCTGCACCATCTTTTATTTGGCGCTGTCTGTTACCATCGTATAGCGAAATGATCTTATCTGCTTCTTGGTATGTTGTTCGGCCTATTTGCTCAAAAAAGCTGATCCACATTCGGCGAATAAAGCCCATCTCGGTATTTAAGTTTTTACCTAGGCTTTGTTCAGACTCTTTGATCCAACTGGCTTGAATAAGATCTATTTTTCTCTCTTTGGTGTAAATACCATGCTCGGTCAACAAAAAGGGAGTATCGCTTATTACACTGGCACCAGATCCTAAAATACCAGCATACCCGGTAGATATTGAGTGAATAAGTTTAACTTTTGGAAGTCCACGTGCAATTTCGGCTATTTTAAATAGCGGTTTATATAAATTGCGGTATGACCAAAAAAAGTCAATAAAAGAGGATTCATCACAAAAAGTTGAATAGTAATTGATGAGCACTTGCCACGATGATTCACTATATAAAAAGTCGGCTTCGTTAATACCGTCTTTTTTAGCCAAAGTTTCAAATGCAAATTTTAACAATTCACTCGGAATAGGCTCGTTACAATCTCTAAAATAATTTTGTAGTTGCTGCCAAAAATCAAAGAGCTCTTTTTTATATTTAATGCCATGCTTAGCTTTTATTTCAGAAGTGTCATTTTCCACTAAATAATGAACATGCAGCTTGGTAACGTTTTTAGGTAAAGTATATTGAATCTCGCCATAATGCTCTGGCGCTCCACCTATAAAAACAAGCTCAAAGTTATAATGAGGTAACCCTTCAATTATTTGATGAACCCAGCTAGATACACCACCACGTATGTAAGGGTAGGTACCTTCCAAAAGCAGTAAAATGTCTGCATTTTTATTACTCATGCCAATACTCCTGCAAATGACGTAATTCACTGCCTTTAGGTTGTTCTGGGAGTTCTTTTAAGTAGCGTTTACAGTCGTCAAACTTGTTCATACAAAAGGCAACTTCGGCTTTATAAGGGAGAACATGACGCCTTGCCATACCAAATTCGGTTGCTTTAAGTAAGTACTCATGGGCTATTTCGTATTTGTCTAAGGCTAAAGATATACGGCCTAAAAATATAAAGGTTGCAGGTGTTTTTACGTGCTCAATACTTTGCTGTGCAAGTGTTTCGGCTTTTTCTAAAACGTATTTTCGCAGTGCACCTTGGGCTAAACCTAAGTAGCTAAGTTCCCAATAAAGTTCGGCTAGTTGTTTTTGTAAATGACTCAATTTAGGCTGCTTAGTCGTAACGGCTATTTCTTGCTGATATAAACTGATTTTTTCGTTGAGTTTGGTTTCTTTACCATCAAGGGTTGAGTAGGCGAGTAGGCGAATATCATCTTCTAAATCTTTAAGTGCTAGCTTTAAAATAGGAATAGCTTGTGAGTCACTCATGTGACGAGCTGCCATTACAGCACTTAAACGTTTATTTGGTTCACTCGCGTGCTTTAAAATTGCTTTAAGCCCGCCCATAGAATAGGTTGGATTTGCTGATATAGCTCTGGCTTCAAAAGGAAGCTCAGGTATTTTATGCTCTTCAATTTCTATATCATCGTTTTTTAGAGGTTTACACAGAGCAAACGTAAGCGCTACTACAACACCTATAATTCCAAGTACTGGTAATGTAAACAATAATAAAAACATGAGCAAAAAAGAGCTATAAGGAGTCGTTTTGTATTTTTTAGGTATAAACACATAACTAACAATAGCAAAAAGGATGCTAGCAATAGCATGCAATAGTATAGCTAAAAACCAATTAGGTGTTTCCAGTACTTCTATTAGTGCAAAGTACTGACAAATACACCCTAAAATAGCCGCTATAATAATTATAATCATGAAAGTGAAACCAATCTCTTTATATCATCTGAGCTTATTGGTAGTGCAAGTTGTTGCTCAATAACAATATCAAGCTCAGCTAAAGTGCTACCAGTGCGCTCTTTACACCACGTGTTCATTCGGGCAATAAAGCCTGCTTTTTCAAGTTCATCAGCTAATGGCATTAATAGCAGTAATACCTGATTTTGATTATCATACAAATAAATGTCTAAACCACGGCGTGCTTCACTTAAATAACTCATAAGTTGAGTCGATTTATCAGTAATATTATTGGCTTTTATTTTTAGCAGCTGCGATGGAATGTTGTATCGTTTTGCTTCTTTATTCGCGCGTTTAACTTGGCGAATAAAGTATGGAGACTCTTCATACGTCATTACTGGGTTTGTTATTTCATGGCGCAGCAGGTCGCCAATATGCCCAGCCATAACAGCAAGTAGTGTAAGAGTGGTATTTTTAAGTGCAAAAAATTGTACTCTTTCAACTAAAATAACGCCGTAAATTGTATTATTTACGTCGATAAGTGGGATTGCCATATGGTATTTACTTATACCTAATGCAGTTTTTGCGTCTTTTACTGATACTAATTCTTTTTCTTCAATCATCGCTAATATAAGAGGATCATTTTCAGCTATTTGACCCATTTGGCTAATAGAGGCAAGTGGTGGCTCTAAAACAGTGTCGTTTTCAACTTTATATAATCCCGCTCTTTCTAATAAGCCATATTCAACGAATAGGTCGATTATTTTTTGCGCTGCGCTATCAAGCCTTCTTTCTTTTAATAGCCCGATAGAGGTTCTTACTGCTTGTAGCGATTCACGCAAACTTAACGTGTGGCCAGCAAGCATTTGCTCTATTCTATCGTGAGATGAATTAATTAAGTGATACTGACGAGTAAATGTTTCAAGGCGATCGGTTACGTACTCAAGCTGAATACTTTGTTGTTGATTAGTACGTTCCCACACATCCCTAAATTCGCCAGTGATCATAATTACAATAATGTAGCCAATCATGGCGTTAATATTGAAGTCGCTTTGTGGTGATAAAATATTTGCTTGAAGTAAACAAAGTTGACCAACAAGCAAACATAAAATACTAATAAAGCCTTTTGAAAAGCCATAACGTAGAGAAACTAAAAGTGGGCCAAGTACAGGCCACGAAAACCCTCCCTCAGTCCAAAATGGGTCCTCTGCGTTAAATAATACAGGCAGCCCTAAAGCAAGCGCGGTAAATATAAATACCTCAGCCCATATTTGTAGCTCAGGAACGTCTCTTGGTCTAAGGAAATGTGTTTTCACTCACTAACCTCTATATAAGAAATTAAATCGGCAATCACATCTTGTGCTGTTGCTGCAATGCTATCGCGACCCCAGCCACTTTTAGCAATAGTTCCCGTCCAAATTGGCGTTGTTTGCCCGTTAACTGTGAGTGATAAGGTCAGTGCTACAACAGGTTCTCCGTCAAGACCGGCTTTATAGCGCCACTCTTCAATGCTACCTGTTAGTACATAGTCAGCTTGTTGAGTGCTTAACCATTGCATAGCATTGTCTAAACGGTATTGATCGTCCAGTGGTGGAAGCTCTTTAGTGTTTACGCGAGGAGCGCGTATAAGAGTTGGCAATTTATTTTGCTGCCAAATACTGGCCAAAATATCTTCAGCACGCTCACCAGCAAGCGGTGTTTGAGCATGATTAACAAGTGGCATTAATGCCACAATTTTTGAAGGGCTAAGCTCTACATCATCAGCAACTCTGCTGGTGGTACATGCTGATAATAGTAATACCAAACACGGTATAATTAAACGAAACATACTCTCTCCTAACATTAAAAATGTACGTAATAACCTAATTGTAATTGTGTATCTGAGTTACCCACTTTATTACTACTTTGGTAACCCAGCTGTAATTTAAATAAATCATCGCCCAGTACAGACCAACCAGCGCCACTTGAAACTGATACATCTACTGTATCGTTAAGTGTTTGATAGCCAGTACTTATATCAAATAACCATGAAGGGCTTGCGCCTAAATAAGGCGGCTCCAACGAACCTGTTGAAGCAAATGAGGTCCCTAGTGCAAAACGTCTAAATGGTTGAAGGTCAACTCTTAGCGGTCTTCTACTTGCATCTGTATTTATTAATGCATTAACACGTTCAAAGTCTTGCCACTGTGCACTAAAATAAGCGTTCCAAATTGGGCGGTCTTTTAAAATACTGTATTGGTAACGTGCATTATATTCTTGGCCATTTATTAGTGAGCTGCCATCGCTTCTTCGAGAAAAAGACATCGCTGCTGCTGATAGCTGTACATTTTGTCTACCATCAATATTGTAGTTAACATAGGCCGTGGCTTTATCTAGCTGAGCATAGCTAAGTAGCGCTTCTGATTGGCGGTTTTCAACATTATATTCAAGCTTTAAACCTACCTGAGTACGCGAATCCCATTGATAACGAGAGTCTAAGCTAAGACCTTGGCGACTAACTAAGCTGCCTTGGTGAGAATCTATTTTTGCATCAAAATACCAACGACCAAATGTCATCTTATCTTCTATCGCAAACAGTAATCCGTTGTTATCAAGATTTTGCTGATTACTTAAACTTAATTTCCATTGCCCATTAGCATAAGGAAAATAAACGTTTACATCGTACTGGCTACTGTTTAAACCAGCCTCTGGCGATAGGTTTATTTCAAGTGCTCTAAAATAGGATGCGCGTGCATTTCTGAGTAAACTCAATTGCGATTCATTTGCCTCGCCAGTAAGTTCTTCGTACCAACGTTGCATGGTGGCATAGGGTTGTTTTAAATAGAGTAGGGCGTTTAGCTCATCTAATTTGCTTAGTGAACCTTCAGCTATAAGCTGTTTCGCTTTATTAAACTCGCCGTTGGTCATATAAAGCTGTAGTTTTTGCCAAGGTTCTAACTTTTGTGCAGCTCGACGTGCTAACCACCAGTTTGCTTGAGGCTCACCAATAGTGTCGGGCGCGAGCTCATCCATGGTGTTTAATTGCATTAAATGAGGAACAGCCATTGCACCTGCCCAGCGGTACATTAGGCCTCTGTATGCGTATTTATCTTTAGGTAAATGCTGTAATAAATAGTGATTTAGCTCGGCAGCATTCGCATAATAACCAAGCTGCTTCATTACATCGGCTAAGTTAACCAGTGTTGTTAAGTCACTTGGATCTGCAACAGCTAGTTTTCGTAAATAAAAGTAAGCACTGTTATATGATTTTTCATAAATAGATAGGCTAGCTAATAATTGCGTCCACGCGTAGGTAGGATCGCTGTCCGAATAGCGAGTTAAAATACGGCTGATCATTATAGTGTCGTGCATTTGTAGCGCTAACCAACCTTGTGCGAGTACAACATCGGGGTCGTATTCACTTAATTTAGCGGCGCGGTTTAGAGTTGTATAAGCCGAATTTAAATCACTTTGATTTTGATACCAATTTGAAAGAATAACCCAAGCAGGGTAGAGAGCTTTATTATAACGTTGTTTATCAAGCTCTGTGTGAATACGGGCAACCGATTTAGCATCGTTTACTTGCGTGCTTAATAATGCAATTTGTATCAGTTGGCGGTCTGTAAGTGACTCATTTTCCCATAGATAATCGAGAAGCTCTTGAGGCCGTCCTTCAAAGCGCAGCTGTTGGTAATAAAGCGTGTCGCCAACACTTAGTGTGCTGATTGCTTTTAGTTGCTCAAAAGCATAAAGCTCATCTTTTTTATCTTGAACACGCATTGCCATATCTACTCGTGCAGTCCAAAATTCTCCATTAGTACTTTGTTGCTTGTTTTTTAAAATAGACAATGCTGTTTTAAAGTCATCCTCAAGCCAAAATGCACGAGCTATCCAAAGTAAGTCTTCTTCATTTTTAGGCCCTTTATATTTAGGCCATAAAGCTCTTAGTGCTTTTAAATTTCCGGAATCGTGAAGTACTTTCGCTTTCCAATATTGCGATAATGCACTCTTACCATTTATTTGTTCAAAACGGTCAATATTACTGAGTTCTTGTTTTGTGTTGCCTATAAATTCGTTTGTTTGCATCCACTTAGCAAAGCCATTGCCTTTTAATTGTCGGTTTTGTGCTTTGTATTCATATATATCGTTGGCGTCTTGGTATAAATATAATGCCGCAGCGTCATTAACACTGTCAGTAAGCATCGCTGGGGTTACAGCTCTGTTCGACATTAGCCATTTAAACTCTTTAAGCGCTTCTTTAGGCTTGTTCTGCCAGCGCTTTATTTTCCAATTTAGTAAGCGTAGCTCTTTGTCATTTGGAGTTTGTAGTAATAGCTTGGCGAGTAATTGCTCAGCCCCTTTTGCATTCCCATTTGCTAAACGCAGGTGCATGGCTTTTGTTAAGTACTCGGTGTTATTTGGATCGCTCTTTAATAAGCTTTCAATGGCTTGAGCTGAATCTTCTGTATTGCCAGCTAAGTTAGCTAAATAAAGGGTGCGTTTAACATTAGCTTGGTCGCCATAAGTTTTCCACCAGGCGTAAGCTTGTATCGGATTATTTGCGCCAAGTGCAGTCTCAATCGCTTTAGCTGCAATGTCAGCATTTATATTTGTTTTATAAATAGCGAGAGCTTTGGCTGGTTCGCCAGCGCTCAACCAGTAATCAGCTGCAAGTAGTGGTTGTTTATTTTTTTGATAGTACAGAGCAACTTTTGCGTTTAACCCAACTGCTTTTGCAATAGTTAGTATTTGTTCGTTCCAGTTTTTATGGGCAGCTATTTTTAAAGATAACTCTTCAAAGCGATCGTCAACTTTAGCGCCGCTTGCTAGCCATAATGAGTAAAGCAGCTTTATTTCAAGAGTTGCTTTGCGCTCACCTCTTGGTAGTTTTTCAAGCTCGTTAGTGGCTTGTGAATACTCACTAAGCCCTATATGTAGTTCAACCAATTTTGCGCGTAGCTTTTCGTTGTTAGGCTCAGTGTTGAGCGCTGCATTAAGGTACGATTTTTCAAAGGTATAATCTTGTGAAAGTTCATCATCTTCAAAAAATAAGGTGTGAGGAAATAATGCATAAAGTGCAAAACAACTTACAGCTAATATTGCTAATATTGTTTTTACAGAAATTAACTGAGGGCGCTTTTTAGCATTCATTATCGAGCGACTCCATTGCAGTTAAGATAACCATAAAATTGACCCTTTGGAAGATTAAAGTGCGTCACATTAGCGCGTGTAATACCTTTAAAGTGCTCTCCTAAGCTAGATACAAATTCGCAAGAACGTGCATTAATTAAATCAAGCGAAGCAGGCACCCACGCTTTAAAGCTAACAGGTCCGTTAACTTGCCAGTTATCAATAACAACATTTGCAGACGCTAAATAAGGTTTTTTACTATTTTGACTGTGATCAAAGCTAAGACGAGCTACGTTATTAATAATGTGTATATAGTCACCTTTTTCAGTAACGCCTGACACACCTTCACTTTGGGCAATGTTAGGCATATCAAAATCAGTAGGAATTCGTAAAGTACGAATGTATTTTGAGCTAAATAACCATTCATTATTACTGTTTTTTGCTAGCGCAGAAAAGTAAAAGTCTTTTGCTACTTTTGCGTAATGGCTCAAATGTACCGGTGTATTTGGCCTAGCTAAAACATAATCTATATTGTGTTTTAGTGCGTCTAGTCCCGCAGGGATTTCACCTGAGTAAAAATGAAAATAAATAGTGTAGGGTTTTAATCTATATGGTTTTTCTGTTATTTCAAATGTTTCGGTTAAGCGTCTAAAACCATAATAAGGCCCGTGCCATAAGTTTGTATATACGTTTTCATTTAATATGGGGGCATAAATTTGATACAGCAAATCGTGCTCTGGTCTACCTATTGGTGAAACATGCGTAAGGCTTGGGTTATCGGCATTTACATCTGTATTACCACCGTTGACGTTTAATACGCCAGCATCGCGAGCCAATTCAAGCGCTTTAGGGCCGGGAGTTGCATCGCCTGACCATAACATCATCACTGTTTTTTTGTTTTTTGGTGTCAGGTTTTCATCAATATACTTTATTGAATCGGTGATTTCTTTTTTTAAGCTTATTTTGTCGTAGCCAGGTACATCAAGATGAAAACCATAATCTACTTCATCTTTATCTACTATTCTAAGGCCAGATAACGCAGTCCAAAAATAAGGGTGGCTATAAGTATGCGAAGCAATTTCTACATAAGGCAAATTAAAAATACTGCGCGCTATACCTTCAAGTTTGGCACTTTGTTTTGAATGTAAGCCACTTTTTTCAATATCAGCTTGAATAACCGATGAGGTCAAAGGCAGTTTATAGCGCTTAATTATTTCATCGCGAATCACTTCTGCAGAATATGGTTTACCTGCATAATGTGCCGGGCTTGTGAAGCCATCGCCATCTATATGCAGCGTTAGCATGCGCCTACCGCTTTCAGTTGTCGTATCAGGCACTAGAATCGGAGGTAGTCCCATTGCTTTGGTGAGTAGTGTACGTGGGTCAATAACCCATTTACTCCCTTCCATTGGCAAGGTATCTATAAGCCAAGGTGCAACAACAACCGCGCCATATTTTGTTTTAGTACTCTGCACTATTATAGTTCCATCAGCCGCTTTTATATTGATAAGCGGGGTGGCATCAGTTGCTAATTTCAGTAAGTAGGGCTTAATTATCGCAGGCGATGTTGTCGCTTCGCCTTTTAGCCATGTAGTAAAATGATTAAGTTCATAAGGGGCTGGAGGCAATACGCTAAGCGCTTCAATACCAAGGTTAAGTAATAGTTTAGTTGATTGCGGTAGCTCACCCATAATTAGCTCAGGTACAACGCCTAAGTTACTTTCCAACCAATTAGTAATAGTTGGGGTGTAAAAAGCATCGCTGTTTGTCCATGAAATAATACCAGCATGTAAACTTGGATCTACTAATGGCAAATCTCGTTTAGCTACATCAACATAATCAGGAATATATCCCAAATACTCAATCATGGTCGCAAGCTTTAAATGTACGGTAGTGTAAATGAGTGGTCTTACATTACTGTTGAACGGAATTAGGATGCGTCTTGGTACTGGCGATATGGTTGATGTACCCCATGTTTGTAAGTGCCCATCTGTTACCCAAGGAGTAAAGCCAGCTTGTTTTATTTTTTGCGCCATAGCAAGGCGGTTATCAGGCTGCGCATAATCAATAACTTGTACTTTAAAACCTAAGTTTTGTGCTGTTTTTAATTGTGCGCTTAGCCAAGCTTGATCGTTCTCTGTGGTTAATTTGTAGCTATTATTAGTTGGGTTGTAATGACTATATAAACCTTCAGCAACTAAATCATTGGCTAAACCAGTAAGTTTAGGTAATAACTCAAAGCCTCGATTAAGAATAAGATGCTTATTAAACGTACCAGAGAGGTTTTTTATAATCGCGACTAAGCCATCTTGTTGATCTGATTTACTGTGTTTGTCATCTAAAAGTTGATAGCTGTCTAGCGTATCTAAAAATAAACCACTGAAACCACGCGCTTTTAAAGAAGCTGCGCTGTCTTGCATTTGTTGTTGCCAATCCGTAGATGTTAAATCTGCAATGTGGCTGTTCCAATTAGGATTAACTGAAAGTGAAGAATCACTTTTATTGAACGATTCACCCACACTTAAATAAGCGTAAACGGCAATGTTTCGTTTTTTAAACCAATTAAGCTCGTGCTCGGTAACGAGTTCAGGCTGGACGACAACGCGAGAATAAAAAGTCATTTCGGCTAATGGCATCGGCGCTGAGTAGTAAAAAGCGATACTATTATTTACAGGTGCTGAGAATGCATGAGCAGACACTAAAAGTGCAAGGTATAAAATATATTTCATTAATAATTCATTTTTATTAGATTATAACTGTGGCTCAAAGTGATGCGTTCCGATTTTCTAGTTGTTTGGTATTAGTAATATAGGGTTATTATATGTTAATGGAAGTTTAATATCTATATGTTCATTATTTATATGAACCTAAAATTAATACTAACATGAGTCGTGCGTTAACTCATTACATAGCTGGTGATTAATCGTCTTAGTACGTTATAAAATTAAGTTTAGATCAATGCAGCTGCTAGAACTTTAAATCTCTAGTGAAAGAGTGGCAAATTATATATTAATTAATACGAAGGTCTCAGTGTTTTTAGTGTCCAAATACCTTCCTTGTGACTATAATATCAGCTAATTGAGCATGGTATGAGTTTACTCCCACCAATTTTTTTTATTTACTATGCTTTTAAACCCAATAAAACAATGTAAACAGCCGTAATTTAATTTTTGGCTATTGTCGCTATATATGCATTTATATACCCCGGAGAAATAATGAGTAATTTAAGCTTGAAAAACAAACTGTTGTTATTAGCTATATTGCCCTTAATGCTACTTTTGATTAGCTTGATGCTGAGTTCTTATTATTTAGAGAATAAAAATCAGCAACAAAATTTTGAAGCATTTCAAACTAAACTAATAAGTGACAAACAAACGTTGCTAAGCACCGAGGTAGAAATTGCCAGTAAAATTGTGCGCTACCAAATAGCAAATGGCTCTGAGCAAGATGCTAAAAATGCTTTAAGAGATTTAACATTTGGTCAAGGTGGTTACTTTTTTATATACGACACAAATGGCGTTAGTGTTTTTCATGCATTATTAGGTGATGCTATTGAAGGGCAAAACAAAATAGGGATGACTGACCCTAACGGTAAAAAAATAATAGTGGGCTTATTAGATCAAGCTAGAAAAGGCGGTGGCGCTTTTAACTATCATTTCCAAAAACCAAATACCACAGGCTTAGTTGAAAAAATGGGCTATGCAGCAATGATCCCAGGTACAAACTGGATGATTGGTACTGGCGCATATATGGATGATATAGACGCAGAACTACTTAAATATCAAACAGCAATGCAAGAGCACATGAATGATAAGGTAGTGACCTTATTGCTAATTGCTTTATTTTGGGTTGTGTTAACTATTATATGTGCGTTAATTGCCGCAAATACAATGGTAAAACCAATACAGCGTATGGCGCAAAGCCTTGACGATATTGCCAAAGGTGAGGGCGATTTAACTAAACGTTTAGATATTGATACTAACGATGAAATAGGCCAACTTGGCGAAGCATTTAATATGTTTGTAAGTAAGTTACATGGCATTATTGCTAATGTGGTTGATGTAACACACGATGTAAAAACAGCCTCTAGTGATATAAATACACAAACACGATTAATTGAAGACAAGCTACTTAATCACAATCATGAAACAGACCTTGTTGCGACGGCTATTACCGAAATGTCGGCTACTTCTCATGAGGTGGCTCAAAATACGAACCAAGTGGCAGAGTCAACCCAAGCGGCAACGCAAGAAGTTGCTAAAGCTCAAGAGTGTGTTGATATTTCACTCAGTGAGGTGTCTAACCTAATGGGCGAGATAAACCTAGCCGCAGAACAAGTTGATTCACTCAGTGATCAATCTAAAAAGATTAATAGTGTACTAAGCGTAATTGGTGGAATTGCCGAGCAAACAAATTTACTTGCACTTAATGCTGCAATAGAAGCTGCACGAGCAGGTGAGCAAGGGCGAGGGTTTGCTGTTGTTGCTGATGAGGTAAGAAGCTTAGCAAGTCGTACTCAAGTTAGCACATTAGAGATTAGTGAAATGTTGAGTGAGTTACATAATTTAGTATCGGATGCTGTAGCCGCAATGCAAGCGAGTCAGAATAGTTGTAATCGCTCAGTAGAATCGTCTCGTGCTATTTCAGAAAGTTTAGGTGCGGTAACAACCTCAGTTAGATCAATTAACGACATGAGTACGCAAATTGCGACAGCGGCGCTGGAGCAAAGTAGCGTTACAGAAGAAATAAACCGTAATGTATTTGCCATTCAAGAAATCGTTAATGAACTAACTATTTCAAGCAAAACTACCTCTTCGGTAGGCCAGCATTTAGCTGCGCGTGGTGAAAACTTAGGACAACTCGTTGGCCAGTTTAAAATTTAACAAAGTTTAAAACTTTACAGTAAAAGCCGCTAATAGCGGCTTTATTTTTGTGGCTTAGTTTTAGCCGCTTAGTTTTTATAAAAATTATTGAATTTTTTGTATGTGTTAAGGTCTATCAGCATGCAAATATACCTATACAGTGGAATAACCATGCAAAACATGCCATCAATTAAACGTTGTACTCGAGAAGAGTTAGCGCCAGAGCAAGACTTGGGGCGTTTAGTGTCTTTTTTACGCTCGAGATTAGCCATTCATGTTGATGCCAAGTTACTTCCTATGGACTTAACCTCAGCGCAATATATTGTGGTAGTACTACTTGCGAGAGAGTCGGTTAATACGCTTGCAGGACTTTGTGAGTATATGGTTTATGATCGTGGCGCTATGAGCCGCTTACTAAACCGACTTGAAGAAAAAGGACTCATTATTAAAACGCAATGTGAGCTTGATAAGCGCTCAACTATTTTGTGTTTAAGTGAAAAGGGTAAAGCTCTTTGTCCAGAAATAATGCCTGTAGTAAACGAAGTCTATGCTCAAGCATTAAATGGTTTTTCAGAGCCAGAAAAAAATCAAATAATAGACTTATTATTTAAAGCTATAAATAATCTAGATACATTACCCGAAATTCCCCCCACAAATAGATTATCAATAAAATAGTGATACTGTTTCAACAGAAAGTTAGCGTGCTAATTAGTTGATCTGATTGTGCGTAGAATCTAACTTTGATAATATAATTGCCTAGGCAATTAAAGTTATCATCTTGTTAGGTTTGTTATGATTGAAAATAATTTGTTAGTACAATTACAGCAGCAATATCCAGAACATACTTTTATGCAACATCACTTAAGTGTTGTCCATAAGGGACGTTTTGCTAACGCGATTGTGTATCGATATAAAGATAATGAATTTGATTTGATTGTTAAAGATTTTAGCCAAAGCCCGTGGCTTATTCGTAAAACATTTGCGCGACTATCTGTAAATCAAGAATATAAAGGGTTGAGCCGATTAGCTGAGCTTGATGCTGTTGCTAATCGCTTTTGTAGGTTATCGCCGATAGCTGTGGCTTATAACTATATTGAAGGCATGCCACTGCGCTCTTTAATTCATGAAGACAAAACACTACCTGTTAACTTTTTTAGCGAGCTTGAGCGCCAAGTAGCAAAAATGCATCGTAAAGGCATCGTGCATTTAGACTTGCGTAATATGGGTAATATTTTATGCGGCGCAGACGGTAAACCTTATTTTATTGATTTTCAGTCAACCATTAGCTTCTCGCGTTTTCCGCGTTGGTTGCAACGCTTTATGCGAGGCTCTGACATGTCAGGTGTATATAAAGCATGGAATAAATTGGGCGATCAACCTCTGCCTAAAAAAAAGCAAGACTATTTAGATCGCTTCAATCACGTGCGTAAACGCTGGATTTTTAAAGGTTACCCAATACAGCGTGGCTATGCGTGGGGCGCTGCACTTATTACTCAATTTGTAGATTCTGACTTAGTACGAAATATTACCGATAGACTTTAATTAAAAGCATAAACCGTAATTTAAAAACACCTTATTCATTGTGTGATTTTGCCCATATTAGCCTGGCTAATATGGGATTTTTTTTATTATAAGTAATCCGTTTGGTTTACTTACTTGTCGTTTAATTCCTTAAAAACAATTCCTTTTACTGTTTTTTTAATTTTTTAAAATAAATATTAGTACTGCATTTAGTTTGCCCATACAATGCGCAAAAATAGCCTGCGCATGCTTAATAAGTTCACGTTTTTTCTGCAATTTTTTATTGTTCAAGTAAACTGTGAATAATGTACGCTTTTAAATTTAAGGTTTTAAGATGATTGAGTATCCGGTAGACCAACTTCCACAGCTCATAAATGATTTATTGCAATGCGATACAACAGAACGCAAAAATAAATTATTAGCAGATGCGCAGTTAACGCTTTCAACAGAGCACCTGTCATTACTTTTTGAGGCGATACCAAAAGAACAACGACTTGAAATTTGGCAGTTGCTTGACGAAGACACGCAACACGAAATTTTTGTTAATTTAAGTGAAGATAGTTGCTTGTGGTTGCTGCAAACACTAGAAGACACTGAGGCTTTTAAACTTCTTGATGAAGTTAATGTAGAAGAGCTACTGGAACTTGAAGAAGTTATACCAGAGCGATTTGTTGAGTATGCAAAAAAGCAACTCGATGAAGCGCAAACCAAACAATATGAATTAGCGCAGCAATACCCGCCAGAACAACTTGGTCACTGGTTAGGTTTTGACTTTTTAAAAGTATCGGAGAAGCTAACAGCCGGTGGTGCTAAAAAATTGCTACATAAAGGTTTACCGCAATACAGTGAAGTTATTTATTTAGTAAGCCGCAAGGGTAGTTTAATAGGTGAGGTTGCGGTAAATGATTTAATAAAAGCCAGCGACACTGATAACTTAATGACATTGGCAAATCATGACTTTTCATCGCTCCATGCTGATGATGATTTATATGAAGCGGCAGAGGTGGTGATTCACAGTGAAAAAATGGCACTGCCAGTGGTTAATGCTGATAACAAATTACTTGGGCGATTAACCATTGCCTCTGCTTATGAATTACGACAAGAAATTGCTGATGAAGCAGCCGCTAAAGCCGGTGGTTTACGTGAAGACGAAGACCTGTTCGCAAGTGTGCGAAAAAGTGCTAAAAACCGTGGTATATGGTTAGGTATTAACTTAGCTACTGCCTTTTTAGCGTCCTGGTTCATCGGTTTATTTGGCGCAACTATAGAACAGGTTGTAGCACTCGCTGTATTAATGCCAGTGGTTGCTTCTATGGGCGGGATCGCAGGTAGTCAAACATTAACCGTTATTGTGCGTGGTTTAGCGCTCGGACAGGTTACAGATTCAAACCGCAATGCGTTACTTAAAAAAGAGCTACGTGTTGGCGCTGTAAATGGCTTGGTATGGGCGTTTGTAATAGGCCTGCTTACCTTCTTATGGTTTAACGATTTAATGCTCAGTATTACGATTACGGTAGCCATATTATTGAATTTAGTGGCCGCGTCACTAGCTGGTGTTGTTATTCCGTCTATTTTAGACAAAATGAAAATTGATCCTGCGTTATCTGGCTCGGTAATTTTAACTACCGTTACCGATATTGTTGGGTTTGTTACCTTTTTAGGTTTAGGCAGTTTATTGCTTTTATAAGCCTTATACCAATTCGCTTAATTAAGTGAATTGGTATTACTAACAGGAAAATACAATGACCTTTGAAGTCATGATTTGGTGTGCAATTGCTTTGTGTATTTCACAATCGGCAATATTTTCGGGCTTAAACTTAGCGTTTTTTTCACTAAGTAGGCTTCAGCTCGAAATGGAAAGTGCAAAAGGGAACGAGGCGGCCATAAAAGTGATGGCCCTTCGAAACGACTCTAACTTTTTATTATCGACTATTTTGTGGGGCAACGTAGGTATTAACGTACTACTTACACTACTTTCTGATTCGGTATTAATGGGCGCAAGTTCGTTTTTATTCTCAACTATCGCAATTACTATTATTGGTGAAATAACACCGCAGGCTTATTTTTCGCGTAATGCGCTAAAAATGGCGAGCCTACTTTCGCCGCTAATTAAGTTTTATCAGATTCTGTTTTATGTAGTTGCTAAGCCAACGGCTTTAATTCTCGATGCATGGTTAGGTAAAGAGGGGATTACGTACTTTGCTGAAAGTGAGCTCAGAGGTATTATTCGCAAACACATAGAAGCAGAAGAGGCTGATGTTCAGCACGTTGAGGGAATAGGCGCGCTTAACTTTTTTAGCTTAGATGAAATAAGCGTAACCAAAGAGGGTGAGGTAATTGATCCAGACTCTATTATTGCTTTGCCTACTAAGCTTGATTTGCCTATTTTCCCAGACCTTACATTAACGACTGATAATGAGTTTTTACGAAAACTACATAAGTCAGGTTATAACTGGGTGATCATTACCAATGAAGACGGTTGGCCTTTATTAGTGGTAGATGCTGACGGCTTTTTACGTTCAGCCTTGTTTGAACCAGAGACGTTCGACCCTTATCATTATTGTCACAGACCTATTATTGTTGCTGATGAGGCGATGCGCCTGAGTGAAGTTATTTTAAAAATACGGGCTAGTCATTCTTTAGATAAATCGTTTGATGGGGCCATTGATCACGATGTGGTGTTAGTGTGGAGTGATGTGAAGCGCATTATTACCGGCGCTGATATATTTGGTCGGTTACTCAAAGGTATGAGTGCACCAAAACTCGAACTGCATGAAAATACAGAAAATAAAAAGCCGCTATAAAACGGCTTTTTTGTATTCAATAGAAAGGAGGGTTATGCCCAACCTTCATAGCGTTTACGACGTGACAACACTATCGTTAATATAATACCTAAAAACAGGCCTAAAAACGCAATAGCACCACCGTAAGTAAGTAGCTGACGTTTCTCTTTTGAGCTAGCAGCTTCTTTTTGGGTGCGCTCTTGCTCTAGCGTTGTTTTAAGCTTAGTAATTTGGGCCGATAACTGCAGGTTTTGATCAGTTAAAGTTTGGTTTTGCTCTTGTAGCTGCGGAAGTTCTATTTGAGCTTGGCGCAGGTTTTCTTGCATAGTACTCATTTCGCTACTTAGTGTTTTGTACTGTTGGTGTAAGCCTGCCGTTTTGGTAACAAACTTAGTTTCTATCCAACCTTCGCGGTCTTTATCATCTTTAATTTTTATAAAGCCGTTTTCTTCAGCAGATAACAAGGTTAACTTTGTTCCAGCATCTACAGAGCCGAGTAGTCGATAATTCTTACTCGCACCAGAGCGCATAAAAGTATATAAATTATCGATAATATAAGCGGTGTTTGCATTAGTTGAATTTGCAGGTTTTGCTTCTTCTGCATAACTCATAAATGTGGTGGCTGTTAAAAGTAGCCCTAATAAACAATGTTTTAGCATTTATCTACCTTGTTGATCTAACTGCGTCCGTTATGAACGTGATTTTCATTTCACATAAGTAGTTAGATAGTATGGATTAAATAGCTCAATAGCAAGACTGATATTGTAACCCAGTAGCAGTTACCTAGCCCACTAGGTTACAAACCTCGCCCCGCGATTAAATTGCCTCTAGATAGAACGAATTTTAATCCACAAAGGTCAACAGGCACTAAAATAAGGCTAAAAAATTTGCATTGTTAGTGTGCTTTGTTTATTTTGAGCACTTATTTATTTTAAAGGTAATCCGCAAACCGAATGGATACTGAGATAGAACTGAAATTTTTGGTATCAGATGCCGTTATTCCACTGATCCCCTCGTTAATTACTCAATTTGCAAAAACGGTGAAGAATAAACCGTCACGCAGCTTACAAAATGCATACTACGACACGCCAAGCCGAGAGCTTAGAGCGCTTGACATAGGCTTTAGAACTCGCTGTTCTGACAGCGAATGCGAGCAAACTATAAAGCTTGCAGGTGAAGTTGTAGGTGGTTTACACCAACGTCCAGAGTACAATTTACCAATTGAATCAAGTCGCCCTAATTTAATGGCGTTTGATGCTGATATTTGGCCTCATGGCATGCAAATAAGCGCAATCTCAAAAAACTTGTATCCAATATTTAGTACTAACTTTATTCGTCGTACTTGGTTAATTGAAACCGAAAGTGGCGCTAAAATTGAAGTTGTACTCGATAAAGGTGAAATTGCGGCTTCGGGTAAAATTGAAATTATTAGCGAGCTTGAAATTGAGCTTGTTGAGGGCAGTCGTAATGAGTTGTTTGCGTTTGCAGATGTACTGGTTAGCCAGAACTGTATCCGTTTAGGATTATACTCTAAGGCCGCGCGTGGTTATCGCCTTGCAGATGAAAAACCTTTAATACCAAGCAAATCTATTGGTTTTGTTCAATTACCAAAGTCGACTACCCAAGAGCGTGCTTTAGTTGAAGCCATGAACTTTGGCATTCGCTTTGTGCAAAAGCATGAGCAATGCTATTTCGATAAGCCAAGTTTAAAAACGCTTAAACGCGTAACTGACGGCATTAGCCTAATACGCCATACTTTTTGGCTGTACGACGATATAGTATCCAAAGAAAGTACAGAACATTTACGTACAGAGCTTAAATGGTTATTAAGCGAATTAGCGTGGGTAGAAAACGCGATTCAATTAAAAACGTACACGTCTAAACGCCATGCTTTTTATAAAAAAATTAATGCTGCTCCAGCACTTACTCAAGTCATTGGTGATTTAAAAGAGTTACAGCCAAGCATTGACGATATAAATGCACTGTTTCATAGCGCGCGTTATAATCGTTTATTACTGTCGTTAACTACGTGGTTAATTGATAAACAGTGGCGTAAAGATTGGGGGCAAATAGAGCTTCAAGCGGCTGAGCAAAACGTGTCGTCCATTGCGAGTAGGCTTTTTAATAAAGACTGGAAAAATCTGCACGAATTACTCCCTAAAGAACAAACACTCGATGTCGCTTCGTATTTAAACCTGCGCACTCAACTTGAAAATAGTTTACTGAGCGGTAACTGCTTAGGATCGTTATTTGATAAAGAGGAACGCCTAGAGTTTAGATTGCCTTGGCTTGATATTTCTCATGGTATTTATGAGTTAAGTACGCTTGAGTATTTAAAGCAGTTATGTGCTGGGCAAGAAGACGAACAGCTTGCTAAAATCCAGTCATGGCTTGAACAAAAGTCTGAATATTTGGTGAGTGCGATGGAGCAAAGTCGCCTTGCTTCATTTGACATAGAACCTTACTGGCAAAAATAAATGATGCACTTTTGTAATGAAATTCAGTTACAAAAGTGCTTATCCGTTATTTTTTAACTCGTTATTTTTAACACTTACGCTGAGCCAACATGGCATTTGTATAAAAACAAAAATGGCGTAAGTGTGTATTATCAAAGCCACAGTGATAATATTTTTGAAGTAAAAGCGCAGATGAGCGAAATACCAACCAGCTTTGCCTCATGGATCAATCCCTACTTGGCTAATCAATAAAGCCGGCCTAAAAAGTACTTACGACATCTTTATTAATTTACATCATATGCTCACACATAAAAATATACTCCAAAACTACCTGTAATCAATAAAGCCGGCCTAAAAAGTACTTACGACATCTTTATTAATTTACATCATATGCTCACACATAAAAATACACTCCAAAACTACCTGTAATCAAAGTAGGTCAGTGCTAAATATCGAATATATAATAATTTTATGGTGTGTTGAGTAGTCTTTAACTACGCTTAAGCAATAATGACACGCTATTATTTGGAGAATTGATGAAGTATTTAGTGGCTATATTATGTTTGATGCACAGCTCACTCTTATTGGCTCAAGAATATACTTTTGGTGTAGTGCCGCAATATGAGCCGCAAAAGCTAAATGCTATTTGGCAACCTTTGTTAAAGCAAGTAAGTAAGCAAACAGGGGTATCAATAAAGCTAATTACAGTTGAGTCTATTCCGGTATTTGAAAAAGCCTTTGCTAATGGCGAATACGACTTTGCATACATGAATCCATGGCACAGTGTTGTAGCATATGAAAAGCAGGGATATTTGCCACTAATAAAAGATGCAGGGCGAAAGCTGCAAGGTATTTTGCTCGTAAACAAAGACAGTAATATTGATAATTTAAGCCAACTAGAGGGCGCCGAAATAGCATTCCCTGCACCTAATGCATTAGGTGCGTCATTATTAATGAGAGCCGACTTAGCATTGTTATATGGGCTAACAATAAAGCCTGTATATGTTCAAACCCACCCTTCGGTATATTTAAATGTAGCACTGCATTCAACAATGGCGGGCGGTGGTGTAATGGGCACATTTAAACAACAACCAGAAAGCTTGCAAAATAAGCTTAAAATTCTTTATAAAACGCGTGAAATTAGTCGCCATCCAATTGTAGTCCACCCAAGGGTTGACCCTGCAATACAGTTAAAAGTGCAACAAGCTATTTTAGATATTGGGCAAAGCCCAGAGCATAAACATTTACTTGCAGGTATCCCAATTATTAAACCTAGTATTGCAACTTTAGCAGAGTATCAGCAGTTAACTCAGTGGGGCTTGCGCTCATTTTATGTTGAAAATTAGAGGGTTTCGTAGTCTAAGGGCGCAAAGCTTTATTGTTGTATTGCTTTGTGGCTTGCTTATGGCCTGTCTTTTTATGTTTTACGCCTTACCTGAGCAAGCGCGTTGGGTAAACGATGGGCTTTCAAAGGCTGCTCAGCGTTCTTTAGCGCAGTTATCGACTTCTATAACGACTCCGTTGTTAACTAGGCAGTATGCAGAGCTGTATGAAGAAATAGACAGCCAACTCCAAACTCGCCCTAATTGGAAAAGTATTAAAATTGTTGATGTGGATTCAAATAACCAATTATACCCGCTTGAAAACTGGGTTGGAGCAAATGAAAACGGCGACATGTTGTTATCTCAGCAGGTGGTGTTTTTAGATAAACCGCTGGCTAATATTAGCTTGGTTGTTAATTTTACGAATGAAATAAACGAATCTTCAAAACTTCATTACACCTTAATATATATACAATTTATTATTTTAGTTATCGTTTTTATAGGTTTAGCTTGGCTGGTGGATTACAGGGTTACGTCGCCTTTAAGGACTTTAAAGCAGGGGTTTTCACGTTTAGCCAAAGGTGACTTTGATTGCCATATAGATAAACAACAACAAAATGAAGTAGGCAGTGTAATAAGTGCATTTAATAACATGGTTGATGAGGTTGCTAATAACCATCAAAAATTAAATGTATTACGAATTCAAGCCGAGTCTGCAAGTAAAGCAAAGTCAGATTTTATGGCCAGTATGAGCCACGAATTGAGAACCCCATTAAATGCAATTTTAGGCTTAGCCCAGCTGTATGGATATGATGAGAGTGCTAATAAAGTACAAAAAGAAAACGCGAAAAGCATTTATCAAGCTGGAGAACATTTACTATTACTTATAGACGATGTACTTGATTTAACGGCTATTGAGTCGGGTAATATGCAGTTTAGTTTTTCTTATGTGCCTATTAAAAGCATATTAGAGGAGTCAGTAGAGCTCGTCACTGAGCTTATTAAAGGGCAATCAATAACACTGTATACCCAAGGTTTCGATTCCTTAGAAGGGTTGAGTATTTACATTGATCAGCGCCGCTTTAAACAAGTGATGCTTAACTTGCTTTCAAATGCGATTAAATACAACAAACCAAATGGCAGCATTAATATAAATTGCCGGGTGTTAAGTAATAAACAATGCGAAATAGATGTAATAGATACCGGATGTGGATTTGCTCCTGATGACATTTCTCGCTTATTTAAACCTTTTGACCGCTTAGGAGCTGAAACCAGTAAAGTAAATGGAACCGGTATTGGTTTAGTGATAACTAAGCAGCTGGTAGAGCGTATGCAGGGTTCTTTAAGCGCGCAAAGTGAGCAGCACAAAGGTTCTTGTTTTACACTAAACTTTAACAGCTTTGATCAAACTGATTTGCCAGCACAAGTGCAATCTCCTCAAATAACACTTCAAAGTTTAGATACAGTAACTCTTCCTACGCTTGAGGTTTTAGTAGCAGAGGATCAGGTTACAAATCAGCAAGTATTAAGGCAGCAATTAACCATGCTTGGAGTGTGTTCTACTTTTGTAAGTAATGGGGAACAAGCCTGGGAAACTCTGCAAAATAAACACTTCGATATTTTACTAACCGACATTCAAATGCCTTTACTCGATGGGTTAGGGTTAGCCAAAAAAATACGCGAAAACACTCATTTTGATAAACTTATTATAATTGCAATTACGGCCAACATTACCAAAAACAATATAGATAATTGTTATGATTGTGGAATGAACGGCTTTTTAACCAAGCCCATTGAGCTTGTTAAATTAAAGTCGTTATTGATGGAGCACTCTCAAACAGTGGTCAACACGCGATCAGAAAAATCTGATGGTGAAAATATAGCTTCAGATAGTTTTGATCAACTAGATATCACGTTATTAAAAGCAATGCTTGGTGATGATCCTACTGTGCACTGCATGGTGTTTAATGCGTTTTTACAAACGGCAGGGGAGCAAATTAAATTAGCTAATGCGTATGCTAAGAGTAAAAATTATGTTGATTTGGCTTTTCAGGCCCATGCCTTAAAGTCGTCGTCAAAATCGGTAGGGGCTATTAAACTGGCTGATATATGCCAGCAGATCGAAACGTATGCAGAAAATGAATCTATTGATAACAATGAAATGCAAAGTCTCGAGACCTGCTTCAACGATGTAGTAACGCAACTTAAAAGCTATTGTTTACGATATGAAAAACGCACATAAAAAATGGCTCATAAAGAGCCATTTTATGTTTAAAATATTTTAGTATTTAGCCGCTTCCCCTTTCTTAGGTAAAGCGTCCTGTATAAAGTCACGTAAATCGTTATTAGAGCTTTCTAAGTCAGCGTGGCGAAGGTACATCATATGCCCACTTCTGTAGCCTTTAAAGCTCAAACGGTCTTTCATTTTACCGCTTGGGTCTAATTGCCATAACGTATATTTAGCGTCAAAGTAATTGGTTGCACCATCAAAGTATCCTGATTGAATCATCACGTTTAAGTAAGGGTTTTGCGCCATTGCTAAACGTAGATTTTCGCCCGTATTATTACCGGTTCTATCCCATGGGTGAACATTACCAAATAAATTATATTTTACATCTGTTTTATAGTTTAGCTCTTCACGTAAGTAGTGATTAATTGCAGGAGTGAAAGAGTGTAACCAAGAGGTAAGTTCAGCCCAGTAGTCTGGGGATTCACCCGCGCCTCGTTTATCTATTCCTAAATAACGAGAATCTAAGCGACCCACAGTTTGACCACGCTCACGTAGTAGCTCTTTCCAGAAAAATTGAGTTGGAATATCCAAGTTATTTTGTTCAACAAACTTTTCTGATAAGCCAGCGTAGTGTGCCATTTTTGTAATAATTCGACGTTTTTCTTCAGCATTAATAAAGCCACCCTTGGCAAGCGCTGGGATTAATTCGTTTACAGTAAACTCTTCAACTTCAGGTAGTAACTCATCTAGATCTTTAGCTTGTAAATCGGCTTTAAGTGCTTTGTGATACCAAGCAGTTGCTGCAAAGTAAGGTAGGCGGTTAGCTGCTTTAATCGGGCCGTCGCGCTTAATACCAATATCAGTAGGTGATACGAGAACAACACCGTTTATGTACATCCATTGACTATTTTGAAGCTCATGAGCTAGGCCCGATACACGTGTTGTACCGTAGCTTTCACCAATTAAAAATTTAGGCGATCGCCAGCGCTCAGCCCTATTTACAAAAGTATTTAACCACTCAGCAAGGTACTTAATATCGGCATTAACACCAAAAAATAGCTCTTTTTGTTTTGCTTTAGAAGGAAGTTCGCCTTTTTCGTTTTCAAGTACGCGAGAGTAGCCTGTATTTACAGGGTTTACGTAAACAATATCGGCAATATCAAGTACAGAATATGGGTTGTCTTTTACGCCATAAGGTTGAATTGGATAGCCTTCGTCATCAATTTTTAATACGCGAGGACCAGTATAAGCAAGGTGCATCCATACAGAAGCCGAGCCTGGCCCGCCATTAAATGAAATAAGTAATGGGCGAGTTGTCCTGTCGTCAACTTTGTCGCGTGTGTAGTAGGTGTATTGCAATGTCGCAACCGCGTCGCCTTTATCATCCCATACAGGTTGTGTGCCTGTGGCAACGGTGTAATTAAAGCGTTGACCGTTGATTTTAGCTTTATGTTGAGTAACAACTTTGCTGTCTACATCAATACGACGTTGGTTATCGGCAAGCGTGCTTGTACTGATTATTAATGCAATAACGGTTATCGGTAAACTGATAATACGACTAAGCTTCATTAGGTGTCCTTATTATTGTTGATACACCATTAAAGACATTAATGAGTTAAATAACAAAAGTATTGAGACTAGTGGCCGATAATACTAGTTAAGTAAGGTATTAATGCGCTTAGAGACGCGTGCTAACCACTTTTATAGTTATTTAGGATTTGGTTTCTTTATTTAGTTAATCACAGAATTCAGGTATATTGCGGGCCTACTTGTATTGATTTTATATACAAGCTATCACCAAAAAAATCTAATGGATTACGCTTTCAAGCACATAAGTGCACTCTACACCGGATGTTTATGACTAATGCTATTGCAGTAATAGCGTTGTATTTGTCGTTTTGTTACAAAATTAATTAAAGGTAAAGAGAAGCTTTATGCAAAGAGTATTAGTGGTTGAAGACAGTAAAGTAGTGCAGCAGGTGCTTCGCCACTTAACTGCACAATACCTTGATGTAGTAATTGATTTTGCTTGGTCTTTAGCAGAATGCGCTACGTTCGTAGAAAAGCACGATTATACGCTTGCGTTAGTTGATTTAACTTTGCCAGATGCTCCGCACGGTGAAGTTGCAAAATATACTTTATCTAAAAAAATTCCTACGGTTGTTTTAACCTCAAAAATAGATGAGTACAAGCGCCAACAAATGCTTGAATTGGGCGTAGTTGATTATGTTATTAAAGATAATCGCGATTCTTACCATTATGCCGTTAAGCTCGTTGCGCAATTACTCAGAAATCAAGGCTGTAAAGCACTAATAGCAGATGACTCATTACTAAGTCGCTCGTTAATGAAGCAAATGCTAGAAAAGCAATTGTTTGATGTAACAGATGCCCACGATGGACAACAAGCACTCGAAATATTAAAAGCTAATCCTGATATAAAGCTACTTATGACCGACTACGCTATGCCCTCTATGGATGGCTTTGAACTTGTCAAAGCGGTACGTAATTTTAGAGGCCGAGACGACTTAGCAATTATTGGCTTATCGGGCGCGGGAAAGCATGGCCTATCAGCACGATTTATTAAATACGGCGCCAATGACTTTTTAACAAAGCCATTTATGAATGAAGAGTTTCATTGTCGAGTACTTCAAACAATGGAGCAACTGTCGTTAATTTCAGATATTAAAGAAAGCGCACATAGGGATCACTTAACAGGGCTTCATAACCGACGCTACTTTTATCAATATGCAGAAAAGCTCCTTAAAAGTAAAAACCAGAAAAATACTTTGGCATTGCTTGATATCGATTTTTTCAAAAACATTAACGATACATTAGGCCATGAAGGCGGCGATCAGGCTTTAAAGCAGGTTGGTTCATTAATACGATCTACGTTTTCAAAGTTTACGGTTGCACGGGTTGGCGGAGAAGAGTTTGCCATAATATTACCTGAAATAGAGCTAGAACGCGGTCGTGAATACTTTGAAGCATTTAGGAAAAAGATGGCTAGTTACGATTTTTCTATTAGCGATAAATCAATTAAAATTACCACTAGTATAGGCTTGGCTGACTTTCAAGACACTAGTCTAACGCAGGCTATGCGTGTTGCTGACAAAGCATTATACGAAGCTAAAAACCAAGGCAGAAACTGCGTGGTATAACCCTTCTTAAACAAAACTAGGTACGTGATAAATATATAGAGATATAGCACGCACCAATGTAGCTGACTTGTTAAATTAACGCACCTAATTGGTGCGTTTTTTTTGATCTTGAGTTTGTGTTTTTTACTAAGTGGCTGTTTTTAATTGATATAAAATAGTGGCACAAAGGTTGGATTGTTTAACCCAATAGGATAACAATAAAGAGTCCGAGGGGGCCGCTATGAAAATGATTAGTGCAATCATAAAACCATTTAAATTAGACGACGTGCGTGAAGCACTCGCTGATTTAGGAATTGAGGGGATGACAGTAGTTGATGTTAAAGGTTTTGGACGTCAACGAGGTCATACTGAGTTATATCGTGGTGCAGAATACCAAGTAGATTTTATTCCTAAGATCAAACTTGAAATTGCAACGCGTACTGAAAATTGTCAACGCGTTGTTGAAGCAATCACTAAAATTGCATCAACAGGTAAAATTGGTGACGGTAAAATTTTCGTGTACGACTTGGATCAAATTGTTCGTATCCGTACTGGCGAACTTGACGAAGAAGCAATTTAAGGGGGTCTCATGGAAAATACAATAATAGAACTAAAGTTTTCACTCGATACCTTCTATTTTTTAATATCAGGTATATTAGTAATGTGGATGGCAGCAGGTTTTGCCATGTTAGAGGCGGGCTTAGTTCGCTCTAAAAACACAGCTGAAATTTTAACTAAAAATGTCGCGCTATATTCAATTGCATGTACGATGTTTTTATTAGTTGGCTACAACATTATGTATGTAGACAATGCCGAAGGTGGTTTTATTCCTTCAATAGGCGCTTTAATTGGTACACAAGCTGCCGATGCTGACCATTCTTTAGAATCTGACTTTTTCTTCCAAGTAGTATTTGTTGCAACCGCTATGTCGATTGTATCGGGTGCTGTTGCTGAGCGTATGAAACTGTGGGCTTTCCTAGGTTTTGCTGTAGTACTAACTGGTTTTATTTACCCTATTGAAGGTTACTGGACATGGGGTGGTGGTTTCTTATCTGAAATGGGCTTTGTTGATTTTGCAGGTTCTGCAATTGTGCATGGCGCAGGTGCAGCAGCTGCACTAGCTGGTGTATTAATCCTAGGTGCTCGTAAAGGTAAATATGGTAAGAATGGTGAAATATACCCAATTCCAGGTTCAAACTTACCACTTGCTACACTAGGTACATTTATTTTATGGATGGGTTGGTTTGGCTTTAACGGTGGTTCTCAATTACTACTTTCGGATAAAGAAAACGCAACTGCAGTAGGCCAAATATTACTTAACACCAATGCAGCAGCTGCAATGGGTGCTATTGCAGCACTGTTTGTATGTAAAGTACTTTGGGGTAAATCAGATTTAACAATGGTCTTAAATGGTGCATTAGCTGGCTTAGTTGTTATAACAGCAGACCCTCTATCTCCATCACCATTAATGGCATGTCTACTTGGTCTACTTGGTGGTGCACTTGTTATATTTAGTATCATAGCACTTGATAAAGTTAAGATTGACGATCCAGTGGGTGCTATCTCTGTTCATGGTACGTGTGGCGCATTAGGTATTATGTTAGTACCGCTAACCAATGGTGACGCAAGCTTTGTTAATCAGTTAACGGGTCTAGTATGTATTCTTGCCTTTGTATTTGTAGCATCATTTATTGTTTGGACTGTGCTTAACAAAACAATGGGTATACGAGTAACCGAAGAAGAAGAACTAAACGGTATGGATCAACACGATTGTGGTATTGAAGCCTACCCAGAGTTTGTTTCTGTTCGAAATAGCTAATAGTTTATTTAAATAATAGTGTGTTTACACAAAGCCCTACTTCGGTAGGGCTTTTTTTGTTTCAGGGGGGGTTAACTTTTCGGATGTTAGGATATATCCAATATGCTAAGCTCACACTCGTGAATAACCCTTGGAATAAATTACACTTAAATGGCCGATAATAAAAAAACACCTACCAGTAAACCTGCAGTTAAACGTGCAAGTAAATCGTCAAGCAAGACAAAGAAAAGCACCTCAAAGGGCAGTAAAAAAACAGTGGAAACCACTGTTAAACGCTCTTTTATGAGAAAAACATGGTCAGTGTTTTGGAAACTAAGCTTGGCTGTTTTTATTGCAATGGCAATGTACTTCATTTATTTAGATTCAAAAACAACGCGTATATTTGAAGGTAATAAATGGCAACTTCCAGCGCAAGTGTATGCTCGTTCTATGGAGTTTTATCCGGGGCAATTTTTATCAAGCCAGGAAGTAGTGTTTGAGCTAGAGCGTTTAAATTATTCATCGGTTAATAGATTAAGCCGCACAGGACAGTTTGTTAAAACAGCAGATAGCATCAAGATTTATCGTCGTGATTTTGAATTTTATGATGGCCTTGAAGAATCACATATTATTGAACTTCGCTTTGCAGGGCAAAAAGTTGCGACCATTAAAGATAAGTTTGGTAGGCGTTTAAATTCAGCTCGTCTAGAGCCTGTGCAAATAGCGCGTATTGGTAATGACTCTAAACAAGATAGAGAATTTGTACCACTAGATAAGTTTCCAGCAATGCTAAAAGATACGCTATTGGTGGTTGAAGACCGTGATTTTTACGAACATCATGGTGTATCAGTGTTTTCTATTTTACGCGCGCTTTATTCTAATATTAAAGCGGGGCGCACCGTTCAAGGTGGCAGTACGCTTACTCAACAGTTAGCTAAAAATATTTACCTAACACGTGAGCGTTCTTTAGTACGAAAAATAAATGAGGCCTTTATTGCCCTTATTTTAGATTATCGTTATTCAAAAGATCAAATATTGGAAGCTTACTTAAATGAAGTATACCTAGGGCAGTCATACAACCAAGGTGTGCACGGTATGGGGCTTGCTGCTGACTTTTACTTTTCAAAGCCGGTAGATGAGCTTGAGTACGATCAAATTGCTTTGCTGGTAGCAATGGTTAAAGGTCCATCTTATTACAACCCACGTCGCTATAAAGAGCGCACAATGGAGCGCCGAGACTTAGTGCTTCGCCTTATGGTTGAAAACAAGCTACTTAGCACAAAAGAGTACCGTGCATCGCTTAATCGCCCAATTGATATTGCGCCAATGAAAGCGAGTTTACAAAAATCATATCCAGGCTATTTAGAGTTAGTAAACAGAGAATTAAATGAATTATTGCCAGATCAGCAAACACTTGATGCAGGTGTAAGAGTATTTACTTATTTTGATTTGCAAAAGCAAACAGCAATGGAAGAGTCTATTGAAAAGAGCTTACCGTACCTGGAAAATCGTCCTAGAACCGAAAAACTAGAAGCAGCCATGATCTCTGTTAATGTAGAAAAGGGCGGTGTATCTGCACTTGTTGCAGGGCGCGATGTTCGTTATTCAGGATTTAACCGTGTTTTAGATACAAAACGTAATATTGGCTCGCTGGTAAAACCTGCTGTGTATTTAACCGCACTGCAATTACCACATTATAATTTAGCTACTTTGCTTGATGACTCGCCAGTACAGGTTACAAATGAGCAGGGAAAAGTGTGGCAACCAGAAAATTTTGATCATCAATACCGTGGTGCAATACCTCTTTATAAAGCATTTAGTAACAGTATTAATATTCCAGCGGTTAATTTAGGCCTCGATGTAGGTGTTGATAAAGTCGCGAATACACTAAAAGGATTAGGCGCTAAAGGGGCGATAAACGAATACCCATCGTTGCTTTTAGGGGCTGTTGAAATGTCGAGTTTTGAAGTTGCTCAGCTTTATACGACAATTGCTGCAGATGGCGAATATAAAAAGCTTACTGCAATTTCGGCATTAACCGACTCGGTTGGTAAAGTACTTTATAAGCATAAAGTAAATGCAGAGCCTCGTTTTGATAAATCTGCAATGTATATGACTAAATACGCGATGAAACGCGTAACGAAAGACGGCACTGCTAAACGCTTAAATTTACACTTCCCATCAATCCAACTTGCAGGCAAAACTGGCACTAGTAACGATTTACGTGATAGTTGGTTTGCAGGCTTTGATCAAAATACAGTGACGGTAGCTTGGCTTGGTCGAGACGACAACAAAAGCACGGGTTTAACGGGCAGCGTAGGTGCATTAGAAGCATATATTCGCTACTTAAAGCCACTTAATCCACAAGCAATAGCCGATACGCGTCCGCCATCAATACGCTGGGCATTTGTAAATGAGCAAACGGGTAAGCAGGCACCACCAGGATGTGGCAAGGTGATTCAGCTACCACTTAGAGCGAGTGAGTTTGAGCCAAGACCACAATGTATTCGTTAATCTAAGACTACTTTAAACAACGAAGCCGCTTATTTAGCGGCTTTTTTGTGAGTTGTAGTTAACGCTTAAGATTTAAAAAACTGCATTGATTTGGTTAAATCATTAGATAAGCGACTTAGCTGCTGTGCATCTTGCAGCGTTGATTGAGCTGATGTTAGCGTTTGATCTGCTAAATTACTCACCTCTTGCGAATCATTTAATGCTTGTGTTGTCGCATTTGACTGCTGTTTAACACGCTCTGCAATAACTTCACCTTGATGTTTAATGTCGCCCATACTTTGCTCTGCGCTTTGCAATACTTCATTGGTTTGATTGGCTGCTTTTACCGATTGCTCCATTTTTTCAACACTTGAACGCATTTTTTGCTGAGTGTCGTCAGATGCTTGTTGTAAGGAGCTAATAATTTGATGAATTTCTTGTGTTTGTGTTTGTGTACGCTGAGCAAGAGTTCTTACTTCATCAGCTACAACGGCAAAGCCTCGACCATGCTCGCCAGCTCGTGCAGCTTCAATAGCGGCATTTAGTGCAAGCAAGTTTGTCTGATCGGCTATCTCACTAATACCTTTACTTACTTTGCTAATTTCTTGGCTATCTTGTGCTAGCTTATCGAGCGCTTGTTGGCTCTCTGCAAATTCAATTTGTAGATCTTGCATATATTTAGCAAGCTCCATTGTATTGTCTGAACCTTGTTTTACATGCGCAGCAGCATCTTGCGCGGTAAGCGTTGCTTGATGGGCTGACTCTTCAACTGCAAGTGCGTTTTGAGCCATTTCGCTGAGTGCATTATAAATGGCATTTACTCGGATTTGCTGTTTTGAAACATCATTGCTTGTTTGGCTACTCGCATGTGATAGCGATTTAGTTGCGCCGCATAGCTCTTCTGTACTTGCTTTAACATCAATTAATAAATGTGAAAATGCATTAAGTAATGCGTTGTAGCGCGATGCAATAATTCCCATTTCATCATTAGTGCTCGAATCGATAGTGGCATTTAAGTCGCCATTCGCGGCTCTATTCGCTGCATCAGCAAAGCGATTAATGGTATCAACAACTGCAAAATAAAAACCAATCATTAAATAAAATGCAAATAACAAACTAATCAATGAAGCGGCTAAAACAAGATTTCGAGTCCACTGTTGAGTTTGCAGTTTTGCTTCAATAAGGCTCTCAAGCGTTGGAATACTCTTACTAACAAGTTGATTAATACTGCTGTGAACATTGTTTGTTAGTTTAGTAAATTCTGATTGAGTTAATAAAATATCGTCTGGCTCAAGTAGTTTTTCATCTATCGCTTTTTTAAATGCGCCAACAGCACTGTGTAAATTATCTAACGAGGGCATGAGCGCTTTATTTACTGATTTGTCTGCATTGGTGGCTACATTGAGTATTTTATCGAGTTGTTTTTCGTATAAAGGAAGTGACTTACTAAAATTTGAAAGTGCTATAAACGTATCTGGCGTAAAACGATTACTTGCCAAAACAGTATTTGCGCTTTGCGCTGTCGAGTTTATTTGCATTATAAGTGCAGGAATTGGCGTGACTAAAGAGCGGTTTACGTAAGCACTAGCTAACTGGCTATCTAATGCTAAGTTAGACTGAATAGAAACAAGTTCAAGTACATCATTTGCTTGATCGTCTTTTATATCAAAACCGAGTGAGCGAGCTATTTTTATATTTTGATTTGCTTCCCCCTGCATTTGATTTGAGAGTATTGACCTGTAGCCTTTTAAACCTTGTTGCTGCATTTTTGAAACAGCGATACTTTCACTTAATAATGAGACTAAAAAAAACAAGCTAAGTGCGAGAGGAACGAGTAAAATTCCAAACATTAAGCTGATTTTAGTTTTGTATTTTAAATTTGCCATTAGCTGGATAGCGGGAAAAGAAAATTGGCGTAATCCTGACATAAGGCTCTCTTGTATTTTTGTAATTAGGGTAAAGGTGAATAGACCTTGTTATGCTTAATTATCATTCATTTATAGTACTTTACAAATAAAAAAAGCCCTTTCGGGCTTTTTTCAATCTTTAGTCTTAATTACACACTGTAAAAACAAGCGCTTATAAAATATAAAAAGTAATTTTAACTTAAAGTTTAGCAAACGAGCGTTCTGCTGCCGCTATTGTTTCTTTTACTTCTTGCTCAGTATGCGCAGCACATACAAAACCAGCTTCAAATGCTGATGGAGCAAGGTACACACCTTCTTCAAGCATAAGGTGGAAAAAACGTTTGAAGCGCTCTAGGTCGCATTCAGTAGCTTGTTTGTATGTCGTTACTTTTTCAGCATCAGTAAAAAAGAATCCATACATGCCGCCAGCATAATTAGTTGTTAATGCAATGTCTGCTTTTTTAGCGCCAGCTTCAAAGCCTTCACAAATTGCTTTAGACGTTGCTTCTAACTTATCGTGTAGACCTGGCTCACATAATAGCTCAAGTGATTTTAAACCTGCAGCCATCGCAATAGGGTTACCAGAAAGAGTACCCGCTTGGTAAACAGGGCCCACAGGCGCAATGTAATCCATTATTTCGGTTTTACCACCAAACGCGCCAACGGGCATGCCGCCGCCAATGACTTTACCTAAACACGTAAGGTCTGGATTAATGTTGTAATACGCTTGAGCGCCGCCAAGTGCAACACGAAAACCCGTCATTACTTCATCAAAAATAAGTACTGATTTATATTCGTCACACACATCACGCAAACCTTCTAAAAAGCCAGGTACTGGTGGAATGCAGTTCATGTTACCGGCTACTGGCTCTACAATAATACAGGCAATTTCGTCAGCGTATTTTGCAAAAATAGCTTTTACTTCATCTAGGTTATTAAACGACACAGTAAGTGTATGCTTAGCAAAGTCCTCAGGAATACCAGGAGAATTAGGTACGCCCATTGTTAGTGCACCAGAGCCTGCCTTAACTAATAACGAGTCAGCATGGCCGTGGTAACAACCTTCAAATTTTAATATTTTATCGCGGCCGGTAAAGCCACGCGCTAAACGAATTGCACTCATTGTTGCTTCAGTGCCTGAGCTAACCATGCGTACTTTTTCGATTGATGGAACCAGCTCTTTTACTTTTTCAGCCATTAGTATTTCGGCTTCAGTTGGCGCGCCATAGCTAAGGCCATTTTCTACTGCTTCGTGCACGGCTTGTTTAATTGCAGGGTGGTTATGGCCCATGATCATAGGCCCCCAAGAGCCAACATAATCAATGTAACGATTACCGTCGGCATCAAATGTAAACGCGCCTTCTGCTTTTGTAATAAATAGCGGCGTACCGCCTACACCGTTAAAAGCACGAACTGGCGAGTTTACGCCACCTGGAATAGAGGCTTGAGCGCGTTCAAATAAGTCTTGGCTAATTGTCATGAAAAATCCTATAAATTGTCACTTAAAGAGGGTTTAGCTGTCGCGTTTGCGGCTAAACCAAGGTACGTCCACTTCATACTTATCGACTTTATTTTCTACGCCGAGTGTTAAAGCAAACAGTGCCATACGAATTAATACGCCATTTTGTACTTGGCGGAATATTGCTAAATTGTCGTTACTGTTTAAGTCGTTATCAAGCTCGTTGGCTTCTAAGCGACTATCACGTGGTAACGGATGCATTAACACAGAGTTAGGTTTGCAATGAGCGCTGTAAATAGATTGGCTAATTCTAAAACCGCCACGGTATTTATTTGCTTCTTCTTGTGAAGGAAAGCGCTCTTCTTGAATACGTGTTTGGTAGACAATATCGGCGGCTAAATTACCTTCCATCTTGTTTACTAGCTCAATTTTGTGTCCTGCATTTTCTACGGCATCTAAAATGCTCGTTGGCATTTGTAGGCCATCAGGCGCGACCATCGAAAACTTTACGTTTTTATAATGGCACAATAGCTTTGATAGAGAATGCACTGTGCGACCATATTTTAAATCACCCACAAGCGCTATATGCATGCCATCAATATTTTGATCAAAACGGTGTAATTCACGCTCAATGGTTAATAAATCAAGTAATGCTTGAGTCGGGTGCTCATTTGGGCCGTCGCCGCCATTAATAACTGGCACAGTACAGCCATCAGCAAATTCACTTACTGAGCCTGCATCGGGGTGGCGCATAGCAACAGCATCGGCGTAAGCTGAAATAACGCGCGCGGTATCGTAAAGTGATTCACCTTTTGCAAGCGCTGAGCTTTGCATACCTGTAGTTTCACGTACACCACCGCCTAGTAAGTTAAAGGCGGTACCAAAGCTAACTCGCGTGCGAGTACTTGGTTCAAAAAACAAATTAGCTAAAATAGCGCCTTTAAGCACCGTTGTTTGCTTTTGTTTTTTAGCATAAGGCTCCATTTTTTTAGCTACTGCAAAAATACGTTCAATGCAGTCTCTGTCTAGCTGATTTACAGACAGTATATGTTCGCCTTGGAAACTTAACATGGGGTAATTCCTAATCAATCAAATGGGCGCGATAATCCATAAATGGAGCACGCAATCGCGCGTGTTATAGCAAGTATTGTAAATTGCAGCGCAGTTTAACATGCACCGAAACGCTTATAAATTAGGTTTTATTACCGCAAGTGCCACTATGATGAGCAGCGCAATAACAGGGAGCTCATTAAAAATACGGTAAAAGCGGTCTGTTTTAGTGTTTCGGTCATGTTTAAAGTCACTTAATAACTTAAAACAGTAGCCGTGGTATAGGTATAAAATAATTACCAGTACAAGTTTGTAATGTAGCCACATACTGTATTTAAACCAATCACGACCATATTCAACAATGGTTAACACACCAAATACAGCCGTTAAAACAGCAAATGGGGTTACGAAATAAAGTAACCTGCGCTCCATAACTTTAAGCATAGAGTTACATGATCTTTCTTCGCTCATTGCGTGATATACAAATAATCGAGGCAAGTAAAAAATACCGGCAAACCACGCAATCATAAAAAATATGTGGAGTGTTTTATAAATCAATAATGCGCTCATAATAGTCCTTATTGCTTAAAGTAAGCTGTTACGAATGGTTAAAATATGATGAATTTGATCCCAGCGTAATAGCCCCATAATTTGTTGATTATCTAAAAGGTTATAAACGTAAAGCGCGCCACTTCTTTTATCTTTTAGTATATCGAATGCATCGGCTAGGGTGGCTTGGCTGCTGATGCCCTGCAAGCTAATGTAATTTATATTTATTGCTTCATCAGACATTAGCGTTAAATCGTATTCAGCGAGGCGATAGCCATTTTCTTCGTCAAAAACAATCAAGGGTGTTTGGCTATCCATGGCATCAAGCGTATTTTTTATTTGCTCTTTATCGTCTGAGTAAAGCAATTTAAAGTCTTCATCCATATCATCCATTATTCCCACTTTTTGTAATGCTTCGGTAGCGGGAGATACATGGTACGGCAATCCCTGAAAATCTAATTGTTGCAAAAATATGGAGCGATTTCCAAAAAATTGTAATGCAGTTACATATGCAGTGGTTATAACTATCATCGCAGGAACGATTATTTCAGGTGATGATGTAAGCTCCATTACTGTTGTTAATGCAGCAAGTGGTGCATGCAGTGTAGCCGCTAATAATCCAGCCATACCTAAAACCCCATACGTACCCGCAATATCAGTACCCGGGCTAATATATTGAGCAAAAAAGGCCATTAATGTCCCAATTAATACACCAAGCCCAATTACCGGACCAATTAAACCACCAGGAATACCCAAACCAATAGCAAACAATGTGGCAAGTAGTTTAGCTATTAAAATGGTAGTAAGCAGCTTTACGTTATCAGGCGATTCAACCGCGATAGTAATCGCACTCATACCAGAACCCATAGCATGAGGCACCGCGTAAGCTATCAAGCTGGCAATACAGCCTGCGATTAGTAAACGAGGAAACATACTTAAAGGTTTAAATGTTTTAATAATTAGCATTAAGTTTTGATTAAAGCTAAATGCTATAGCGCCCAGCGCCATACCGCATAATATTAAATAAGGGTAATGCCAACCACTTAATGGCGCTATTGTAATGAGTGCAAGTTCAGAGCCTTCACCAAAAACAAACTGCGTAGCGAGTGCACCAGTAACAGCAGCAAGCATGATTGGCACAAATATGTGTACTTTATATTCTCGAAGTACCACTTCCATTACAAAAATAACGGCTGCAAGTGGGGTATTAAACGAAGCGGCTATACCTGCTGCAACGCCGCAACCACTTAAAGTACGCATGGCGTTATGCGGTAAATGTAGTTTATCCGCTAAAATACTCGCACCTGTTGCGCCCATATGTACGGAAGGCCCTTCTCGGCCAACCGAAAAACCGCTAATGAGTGCAAGTGCGCCACCAACAAATTGATTAACCGTATTGTATAAAGGCATTTGCCCGTAATGGCGTTTAATACGATGAATAACAAAAGGAATGCCTAAACGGTAATGTTTAAAGCCAGTAAATGCAGCAAAGCACGCAATTAAAAATGCGGCTATTAATGGCATTAAAACGCGTTCAAGAGTGGGTAGGGTAGTAAAGTCGTCAGGTGTTTCCAAAAATAAGCTTTGAAAAAACAAAATAGTTAAGCGAAATAAAATAATAAAAAATGCAGCAATTAATCCGGCAACTACGCCTAATAAGCATAATTGTACAGATGTTTTAGGTTTTGCCAGTCGACGCCTGAGTTGCTCAAGCCACATGCATTATTTCCTCGCCGCATTTTTCAGCAGCATTTTAGCAAAAGAGTTTAGTTAAGTCCTTGTGATTTTGAATTTTTCGTAACTTATATTAACAATTTGCAGTAAAGATTAAGACCTATTTTTTATAACTAAAATTTTTAATGAATTTATAGTTTACAAGGGTCGCTTTTAGTTTGCTTAAGTATTATTTTAGTGAGCTAATGTTTAGCCACTTTTTTACTAATTTATAGGTATAACTTAGAGTAAAGAGTTGTTTTACTATACTTGATTAAAACACTCGGGTATTAGATAATCACGCCATTGCGATATTGAGGGTTTTAAAATGTCTGAAGAATTACCAATTAAGTTCAGCGATGCAGCTGCTGTTCGCGTTAAACAGTTAATCGACGAAGAAGAAAATCCAGATTTAAAACTGCGTGTTTATGTAACAGGTGGTGGTTGTTCTGGTTTTCAATATGGTTTTACTTTTGATGAAAAAGCGAATCCTGGCGATTTAGAAATTGTAAAAAATGGTGTAACACTCGTGATCGATCCAATGAGCATTCAATATTTGGTTGACGGTGAAGTTGATTACACTGAAGGATTAGAAGGCGCACGCTTTTTTGTATCTAATCCTAATGCAACAACAACCTGTGGTTGTGGTGCAAGCTTTAGCGTTTAACAGCCAAACGCTAAATAGAATGAAGCCGCTTTGCGGCTTTTTTAATGCCTACAAATCGGTTGGGGCGTATTCAGTTATTTGCATTATCAATACAAAAAAGCCAAGTACAAAAGTAGAAAACGCTAAAATGTATATGAAGCCTTTTTTGCCTTGCTTAATTGGTACGCCGTTGTGGCGCAAAAAAAAGTACCAACCCAAGCACAACACAATCGGTAATAAAAAAAGAAGTCTGAACATTATTCGGCCTTTTTGGTGCTAATTATTGCTTAATCATAAACATGTGACGATAAATTGGAACAAAATTGTTATAAAAATTCATTTAAATATTTTATAACTAGAAATTAATTTATTAATACTTTTTGAGTACTTAGGTCAATATTCAGCGTTTATAAATATTCACTCGTGTTCATATTTGTACCGAGTATGTAATTAGTTATTTAACCAAAGTGTTAATAGTATATAATGTATCCAAGAATGAGACGGGCAAAATTTCATTCTCAATAAAAACAAATCTTTACCACATTATTAGCGTAGTTTTTTAGCTATATTGGTGGAGTGAGTAGCAACACATGCTTTGTTAAGCAATAGCTTGCTATTGAAAATATGGTATGACTGCTTACTTGCCTACAGCTATTGATAGAGACTACTGCTTTAATAGGTACGTCAAATCATCTAGTAGGAGATGTAAAATGATGGGCAAAACAGTTTCTTCTGAAGAAAATGCAAAGCTAACAAAGTGGCTTAAAAGTAAGCGCCACGAAAAGGGTCATACAATGCGAAGCCTAGCACAAGTGCTGGGAACGCCTCATTCGTTTATCGGCAAGATTGAAAATCAAGAACGCCGTTTAGATGTGATTGAGTTTGTTCGTTATTGTACAGCTCTAGAAGTTGATCCACATGAAGCACTTAGCTTGCTAAAAGTAGATTAACTCAAACATTGCTTAGTACACTTTAAGGGGCACTTGATAGTGCTAAGTAATATGTTAATGCAGGGATGCATTAAATATTTTTATGATAATTTTTCTCAAGCTCATATAATTTATGCCTAATCAGGTATAAAAATATCAGCGAAGGTATAACCATCAAGGCTGTTAAAACAAAGAACAGCGACCAATTTCCCATTAACCAATCATCAATTACTACACCACTGTAGCTCGAAAGTAATGTTCGTCCTAAATTCCCTAATGACGCCAGTAATGCATAGTGTGTTGCACTAAATGCTCTATCGCATAACATCGATATAAAGGCCACCATAGCGACCAGCGACCATGCTTGCGTAAACCCGTCAATAACAATAGCAAAGGCATACAGTCTTAAATCAGGGCCAACTAAAGCAATCCACGAAAAGGCTAAGTTTGAGGCCGCCATCGCAATGCCACTAACAAATAAACCCTTAACAATGCCATATTTTTGATTAAATAAACTGCCAACAAAGGTAAATATGATTGTAAGTACGGCAGTACCTACCTTTGAAAATGTAGCTATATCGCTATTGCTAAAACCAATTTCTTTATAAAAAACAATCGACATTCGCCCTAAAAACGCTTCGCCTATTTTAAATAAGAAAATAAACGCAAGTAATGCCAGTGCCGTTTTAACGCCATTTTTAGTAAAAAAAGCTCTAAAGGGATCAATAACGGTTACCGCGAGCCACGCAACAGTTTTTGTAAGAGGGGTTTGTTTTGTAGAGGACAGTTTTTCAAGGTACACACGTTCAAGCTCTGCATGTACCGCTTCTCTATTTGATTCAGGTTCTTTTGCAAACAATGCTCCACTCATTAGCAGCAGCATTACAGCAGCTAAAAAGTAATAAATTTGTGGCCAGTCGAGCGAGGGGATATCAGCCATATAAAATGGAATTGCACCTAAAAGCGCATAACCTGTCCACCAACCAGACGTTGCCATAGCGGCTGCCGCTGTTGCTTTGTGAGATTCGTTTGCTTTAAGTGTGTCTATTCTGAATGCATCAATAGCAATGTCTTGCGTTGCAGAAGCAATGGCGATTAACAAACAAATTGCAGCAACAATTGCTAAATTAGCTTTTAAATCAAGCCCAGCTAATAATAAGGTGCCAATAAAAATAAAGCTCTGGCAAAATAGTATCCAACTACGACGTTGGCCTAGCCATTTATATAAAATAGGGAGTTTTGTACGGTCAATGAGCGGTGACCATAAAAAATTGATACTGTAAGCGCCAAATACAATGCCGAATAGGCCAATCATGCTGCGGCTTAGCCCTTCATCCTTTAGCCAAGCCGACATAACAGAGCCAATTAATACCCACGGAAAACCGCTACTCATACCAAATATAAAAATATGGATTAAGCGTTTGTCTTTAAAGTAAGAAAAATATTCGCTAATAGAGAGAGATTTGCTCATAGGGCCTTCATTGGCTTAGATGCAGAGCAGCTAAGCTGCTCTTAAAAAAATTACAGTGGAACTTGTTCAAGCATTTTAATATTTAAGATGACCACTGGTTTTTTAGGAACAAAATCGTAACCAATTTTTTCATTAAATCCTGTTTCAACAGCCATGATCTTATCAAGGGTCTCGTAGCCATCCATTACATTACCAAATACTGCGAATCCCCAATCTTTACCTGGGTTTAAGTGATCGTTGTTATCCATATTAAAAAAGAATTGGCGTGTTCCCGAGTGAGGTTCACGGTCTTGATACGCCATAGCAATGCTGTACATATCATTTTTTAAACCATTGCCACTTTCATTAAAAATAGGATCGTTTTCGTGTAAGCCGTCGTAATCTTTATCGTAGCCACCACCTTGAATAACAAAGTCGCGGTCATTTTCCACATCGCGCTCAATACGATGAAAAACACTGCCTTGATAGCTTTTATCTGACACGTAAGTTAAAAAGTTATTGACCGTAATAGGCGCTCTCGAACGGTCGAGTTCAACAACAATACTGCCCATTGTCGTTACGATTTCGACGCGTGGAAAAATATTATCTTTTTGAACAAAGCGGCCTTCTTGGGCTGCCAAGCTACTTAAACTAAAAAATAGGCCTAAGCAGATTAAAAAAAGTCGTTTCATAGTTAACCTTCTAAAAATTCTATTAATTCAGGGTCAGATACAATGCGGGTAATAATTTGCTCAGTCAACTTATTGAGCTGACCTTCTATTTTTGCTCGCTCGTGACTAAACGGGCCTTCTAAATTCGCACTGCCTCTATACACTTTACTAAAATTACTTGAGGCGCGAATAACGCGCACGCCAAGCTCTATATGGGCTTCGCTGGTATGGCTCACAAGTTTTTCGGTCACAACAGCCTGCAGTGCATGAATATCTACTTCAAAGCGAACAGTTGCCAAGTTAGAAATGCTGGCACCATTGCGGCTAAGGGCGCTGTCTAAAACACTTTTAACTGATTCAGTAAGACCTTGGCTTGCAAAGGTTTTAGCTTTGTCTGATTCAATAAGTTTAAGTGTTGATGAGTCGCCACGTAAATCAATTACACTGGTGCTTAAGCTACTATTTATAGTGCTTATTTGACCACTTTTATAAACAGGATTGAGTATTACTTGGCTAGGCTGATTCGCACAGCCACCAAGTATTAGTAATACACAACACCCAATTATAATGTTTGTTAATTTCATTTATAGCATTCCACTATTTTTAGTTGCACTTAGAACGACAAACTTTTTGTTTGAGCCTAACAACTTACAGTTTCCGAACATACGGTTTAATTTATCGTGATAATCTAAATGACGATTACCAATAATACGCAGCTCGCCGCCTTCTTTTAAAGTATCTTTTGCTTGTTTAAACATTTGCCAAGCAATGTGATCGGTAACAGCTTGAGCTTGGTGAAATGGAGGATTACAAAGCACCATATCCACACTGTCTCTTTCAAAGCCTGTTAAACAATCGTTTTCGATGAACTCACAGTTATCAAACTTATCGCCTAGGTTAATTTCTACATTTAACCGGGCTGACTCTACTGCCATGTAAGACTCATCAACAAAGGTAATTGATGCATTAGGGCAACGAGCAAGCGTCATTAATCCAACAACGCCGTTACCACAGCCTAAATCAATAATGCTTTTAGCTTTAGGTGTTTCTGGTAAGTAGTTAAAAAAGAAGCGCGCACCAATATCTAACGAATCACGCGAAAACACATTTGCATGATTTGTTATATTAAACTCAGTACCTTCAAGCTCCCATGTTATAGGGAAGTCTGCTGCTTTATATCCGCCTTTAGCTGTGCTTAATATAAGGCGAGACTTTTTAACTGCTAGGCTTGTTGTTGTTTCACCAATAAATTGCTCAAATGATTTTATTGTTGAATTATGAATTTCTTTTGTTTTACCTGCCGCAATTACTGGTGTACCAGGCGCAAGTACTTCACTAAGTTCACTTAATTGGAACTGTAAAAAACCCACATTACGAGGGATTTTAATAAGTACTAAATCAACGTCTTCTGGTAATGCCGACAAACTATCTACTTGTGTAAAATCTGTAGTAGGCAATTTGTTTTCTTGTAAGTTATAAGCCGCAGCTTGGTGGCTAATATAAGAATCATTAACTGAACAAACCGTTAACTTATTAAAATAACAAGCAAGTGCACCAAAGCTATCGTTTAGAATAAGCAATGAGCGACAATCAGGGTGATGTTCGTTAACATAATTGATAAGGTACTCATCTGCCGAATCCCAAGCTTGTAAGCTGCGGTTTTTTTGATCCAATGGAAAGCGTTCAAGAGTAAAGGTTTTATCGCCTAGCTGGGCTTGCGTCGTCATAATGGTTCGTTGATCAGTAATCTAATGTAGGTAAATTCTAACATGCAACGGCAAAACGCCAACCCCCAACAGTTACCAAATGGCTTTTCTTATCAAAGTAGGGCACTTAGTGCGCAAAAAAGCCTCGATCTGTTTTATTATTTGCAGAAAAACCTACATTGGCAACAGCCCGATGTAACCGTTTATGGCAAAACAGGACCCATTCCACGACTTCAATGCTTCATGAGCGATTTAAATATTGAATACGGCTATTCAAGTAGTAAGCAAATAGTAGAACCGTGGGATGAGTTTCTACTTAATATGCGAAAGCGATTAGAAGCACATTTAAATCAGCCTCTAAACTCACTACTGGTTAATTATTACCGAGACGGAAATGATACGATGGGGTGGCACAGTGATGATGAAATAGAGCTTGGTGATAAACCAACAATTGTGTGTGTGTCGCTAGGAGCTGATAGGGTTTTAAAGTTAAAGCACAAAGCGAGTAATAAAGTGACTGATTTAAAGTTACAAAGCGGTAGTTGCCTAATAATGAATGGAGACAGTCAACGAGATTATCAACATGCAATACCCAAGCAAACAACGCTTGCGCACCCGCGAATAAGTTTAACTTACCGATTTATTAAGCACATTAAGCAAAAGCAATTTAGTTAGTTAATTTAACTTGTTATAGTAAGCCTATTAATTAGCTAATTAAAATGGTCTTTTATGTCAATGCAGCAACAGATCCAAGAAAAAATAAGCAGCGCCATTGCGTGTAAACATTTAAACGTAATCAATGAAAGTCATATGCACAGTGCCGGTACTGAGTCGCATTTTAAAGTTATAGTGGTTAGCGAAGAGTTCGCGGGTAAGCGCTTATTACAACGCCATCGTGAAATTAACGAAATTTTAAAAGATGAATTAGCAAATCATATTCATGCACTCGCTATTCATACATATACACCAGACGAATATACAGAGCAGGGCGGTGAAGCGCCTGATTCTCCTAATTGTATGGGCGGCTCAAAGCTTAACTAAAATAAATAGGGAATTTGGTCGGTGTTTAACTGATCAGATCAGTGTTTTTAGTATTAGCCTTTAAACTAGCGCTAATTTTTATTGTAAAAGATATAGGATGATCAATGGTCATTAAGCCTAAAATTCGTGGATTTATCTGCACAAACGCACACCCAGCTGGTTGTGCAGAGCATGTTCAAGAACAAATTAACTATGTAAAACAACAGGGTGCATTAAAAAGCGCACCAAAAAATGTATTAGTTATTGGCGCATCAACAGGCTACGGCTTGGCATCGCGCATTACTGCTGCGTTTGGTGGTGGTGCTAAAACATTAGGTATTTTCTTTGAAAAAGAGGGTACAGAGCGTAAAACAGGTTCTGCTGGTTGGTACAATACCGCTGCTTTTCAAGATGCAGCAGACGAAGCGGGCCTTTGGTCTAAAAATATTAATGGCGATGCGTTTTCTAACGAAATCAAGCAAAAAGCAATCGACACCATTAAAGCTGACTTGGGCAAAGTAGATTGTATTATTTACAGCTTAGCGTCTCCTCGTCGTACTGATCCAAATACCGGTGAAGTGTTTTCTTCTACACTTAAGCCAATTGGTAATGCCGTAACAACAAAAAACTTAAATACATCAAAGCGTGAAATTGATGAAATTACGGTTGAAGCTGCAAATCAAGACGATATCGACAACACCATTAAAGTAATGGGTGGTGAAGATTGGGAAATGTGGATAGACGCATTAAAAGAAGCAGATGTATTAGCCGATAACTTTAAAACGACTGCGTACACTTATATTGGTAAAGAGTTAACATGGCCAATATACGGACACGCGACTATTGGTAAGGCTAAAGAAGACTTAGACCGTGCAACGGCTGCTATTAAAGAATCAACAAAAAATTTAAAGGGTGAGGCGTATGTTTCATCACTTAATGCAGTAGTAACCCAAGCAAGTTCTGCTATTCCTATAATGCCGTTATATATTTCTGCTTTATTTAAAGTTATGAAAGCAGATGGCACATACGAAGGCACTATTGAGCAAATTCACGCATTATTTAGTGAAAACTTGTATGGTGAATCGCCTCGTTTTGACGACGGCGGGCATTTATTCCAAAACTACAAAGAGCTAGAGGACGATGTGCAAGCACGCGTTCAAGCTGTATGGGATAGTGTTGATACAAGCAGCCTTGATGAGCTAACAGACTATGTTGGTTACCATAATGAGTTTTTACGCTTATTTGGTTTTGGTATAGACGGTGTTGACTACGAGCAAGACATAGGTTCAGTTAAGCCAATTGCTAATATGATTGACTAACAGAGCTTAGGGCCTGTTTATCTTTCGAGGTTAAATTTGCAGCAGTCTGTTTGGTATTTAGGCAAGGCAGAGCCTACGTAGTGTGGTTATTCCCCATAAATGGGCGATAACGTAGCATTAATGCCAAACATGCGCTGCCCAAAGGGTTCTGCCTAGGGGCTATTTACTCTTTGTTGCCTAAATGGATGTAGGTAAGGGGCGTGAGCAGGACGCGGAAGCTTTGCTCGGTTTTTACTTAGCCCACTAGGTTACAAACCTCACGCCGCGATTAAATAGCCCCTAGATTGAACAAATTTTAATCCTGAAAGGTCAACAGGTCCTAGGTATTAAAGCCGCTATAGCGGCTTTTTTATATTATGCGATTTGTTTAATTTACGATGAAATCAGGAACAATAATTGCTTAGGCTACCACTTTGGTCTAACTTGATTTTAATTAAAGTCACTTAACAAAACCAAATAAGTGTTTCTGTCGTATAATTTTTATAAATACACTCGCATAGTCATCTAAAATGATGTTAAAATCTCGACAATATGTGATGAGTTTTACTACGTTGCTTGTTTGATATTTCTAGCAAGCTGCTCTTTTGTACCTTGATATAACTTGGAATAACTCAAATGGCGACGTGGTTGATACGATTTTTCAGTTTCTTTCCTTTAATGTAATGCAAGTGCGTATGATCAATATAAAAAAAGGTCTGGATTTACCCTTAGAGGGCTCGCCACAGCAAGTTATACATGACGGTTCTGCTGTCAAACGTGTAGCTGTGCTTGGTGAAGAGTTTATCGGTATGCGTCCAACCATGCATGTTCGTGTGGATGACCAAGTCAAAAAAGGCCAGGTACTTTTTGAAGATAAAAAGAACCCAGGCGTCCTATTTACTGCTCCAGCTTCTGGCACAGTAAAAGAAATAAATCGTGGTGCTAAACGTGTGCTGCAATCTGTTGTTATTGAAGTAACAGGCAGTGAGCAAATCACCTTTGACTCTTTCAAAGCAGACGAGCTTGCGAGCTTAGAGCGTGAAAAAGCCAAAGAAGTACTTATCCAGTCTGGTCAATGGACAGCACTTCGTGTTCGCCCATTCAGCAAAGTAGCGGCTGTGGATGCAAATCCTAGTTCTATTTTTGTGACCGCAACTGACACAAACCCATTAGCTGCAGATCCTGCAGTAATAATTGCCGAAAATGCGCAAGCATTTGAAGCGGGTCTTGCTGTTATTTCGCGTTTGACCGATGGCAAAGTATTTGTGTGTAAAAAAGCAGGTAGCCAAGTTCCTAGCTCATCTATAGCTCAAGTAGAAGTACATGAGTTTGGTGGTGTGCATCCGGCTGGCCTCGTTGGCACTCATATCCATCATCTTGATGCAGTTTCTGTTAGCAAACAAGTTTGGCATATTGGTTACCAAGACGTTATTGCGTATGGTCACTTATTCCTTACTGGTGAAATTTACACAAATCGTGTTATTTCGCTTGCAGGTCCTCGCGTTAAAAACCCACGTTTAGTGAAAACACAACTAGGTGCTTCATTGGATGATTTAGTGGCTGGTGAGCTAGAAGACGGAGATAACCGTGTTATTTCTGGTTCTGTTTTATCTGGTTCTATTTCAAACGGTGTTCATGCATTCTTAGGTCGTTACCACGTTCAAGTATCTGTTTTACTTGAGGGTCGCGAAAAAGAATTGTTTGGCTGGATTGCACCAGGTAGTGATAAATTCTCTGTAACGCGTACATTCCTTTCTCACCTTGCGCCGAGTCGTTTATTTAAAATGACAACGTCAACAGGTGGTTCAAAACGTGCCATGGTACCAATTGGTAGCTACGAGCGCGTAATGCCGCTAGATATTTTGCCTACTCTATTATTACGTGACTTAATTGCACGCGATTTAGACAGTGCAATTTCATTGGGCGCGCTTGAACTTGATGAAGAAGATTTAGCGTTATGTACCTTCGTTTGTCCAGGCAAATACGAGTATGGTTCTATCCTACGCGATTGCTTAACTACGATCGAGAAGGAAGGCTAGAGAGATGGGTTTAAAAAAATATCTAGAAGATATCGAGCCGAATTTTGAAGCCGGTGGTAAATATGAGAAGTTTTATGCACTGTATGAAGCAGCTGCAACTATTTTTTATACACCAGGCTACGTAAATAAAGGCGCGACACACGTACGCGATAATATCGACCTAAAACGCATGATGATTTTAGTGTGGATGGCGACGTTCCCAGCTATGTTTTTTGGTATGTTCAATATCGGCCATCAGGCCGCAGGTGCTTTAGCACAAGGTTTTGAACTAGCAAACACGTGGCAAGTTGGTTTGTTCCAGTTATTCGGTGGTGAATTAACCGCTGATGCAGGCTGGGGCGCTAAGATGTTCTATGGAGCATGTTTCTTCCTGCCTATCTACGCGGTAACATTTGCAGTAGGTGGTTTTTGGGAAGTAATATTTGCTTCTGTGCGTAAGCATGAAATTAACGAAGGTTTCTTCGTTACTTCAGTATTATTCGCACTTATTTTGCCTGCAACGATTCCTTTATGGCAAGTTGCATTAGGTATTACGTTTGGTGTAGTAATCGCTAAAGAAATCTTTGGTGGTACTGGCCGTAACTTCTTAAACCCTGCTTTAGCCGGTCGTGCGTTCTTATTCTTCGCATACCCAGCTCAAATCTCGGGTGACACAGTATGGACAGCAGTAGATTCTTTCTCTGGTGCAACTATGCTAGGCCAAGCATTTGCTGGCACACTTGATTTTGCAAACATGGAATTATGGTGGAATGCGTTTTACGGTTTCATTCAAGGTTCTGTAGGTGAAACATCTACACTTGCATTATTAGTAGGTGGTTTGTTCTTAATTTACGTTCGTATCGCTTCTTGGCGCATCGTACTAGGTGTATTCCTAGGTATGGTAGCAACTGCATTTTTACTAAATGCTGTTGGCTCAGAAACTAACCCTGTATTTGCAATGCCTTGGTATTGGCATTTAGTACTTGGTGGCTTTGCGTTCGGTATGTTCTTTATGGCTACTGACCCTGTATCAGCTGCATTTACTGACAAAGGTAAATTAGCATATGGTCTATTAATTGGCTTTATGGTGGTTATGATACGTGTTGTGAATCCTGCTTTCCCAGAAGGTATGATGCTAGCAATCTTATTTGCTAACTTATTCGCTCCACTGTTCGATCACTTTGTAGTGCAGGCTAATATTAAGCGGAGGTTGGCACGTAATGTCTAGTAATAACGAATCAATCGGTAAAACGTTATCAGTTGTTGTCGCACTATGTTTAGTGTGTGCAATCATCGTATCGTTTGCTTCTGTACAGCTTCGTCCTTTACAGCAAGCTAATAAAGAAAAAGATATTCAAAGTAATATCTTGGCTGCTGCGGGTATCGATAAAGTTGAAAATGTTTTAGAAACATTTGATGCAAAAATCGAAGCGCGCGTTGTAAACATGACTACAGGTGAGTTTGTAGATACAGACCCAACAATCTTTGACTTTGAAAAAAGCAAATATGATGCAGCGCTAAGTGTTTCTCTTAAAGAGAAAGGCGTTAAAGATATTGCTGGTATTCAACGTGTGACTAAAGAGTCGCCGGTGTATATCTCTAAAAAAGAAGATGGCTCAGTTGATGCAATCATTCTTCCTATCCAAGGCTACGGCTTATGGGGCTTAATGTATGGTTTTATCTCGCTTGAAAGCGATGCTGAAACAGTTAAGAGCATTATCTTTTACAAGCATAATGAAACCCCTGGTCTAGGTGGCGAAATTCAGAATCCACAGTGGACGGCTACATGGGAAGGTAAAGAACTTCCAATTCAAATTGTTAAAGGTACTGCGGGCAATGATGAGCATAAGATCGATGGTCTTTCAGGTGCTACATTAACGTCTAACGGTGTTGATCATGCAGTTGATTTTTGGACTGGCGAAAATGGCTTTGGCCCTTTCCTTGCGAAAGTACGTAAAGGAGCATTGAAATAATGGCTGATACTAAAGAAATGAAGGCGGTCCTATTTGGTCCGGTTTTAGCTAACAACCCAATCGCACTACAAGTACTTGGTATTTGTTCAGCGCTAGCGGTAACGTCTAGCTTAAAAAATGCGTTAATCATGTCAATTGCATTGACACTAGTAACAGCATTTTCGAGCTTCTTTATCTCGCTTATTCGTAACCAGATCCCATCATCTGTTCGTATCATCGTACAAATGACAATTATTGCATCATTGGTAATCGTTGTTGACCAAGTATTACAGGCATTCTCTTACGCTACGGCAAAAGAGCTTTCTGTATTCGTTGGTCTAATCATTACTAACTGTATCGTAATGGGTCGTGCTGAAGCATATGCGATGAAGTCGCCACCAATTATGTCTTTCCTTGACGGTATTGGTAATGGCTTAGGCTATTCTGTAGTACTACTTACTGTTGGTTTCATTCGTGAGCTATTCGGTAAGGGTTCACTATTCGGTGTTGATATTATCCCATTAGTACAAGATGGCGGTTGGTATCAGCCTATGGGTCTATTGATCTTACCACCGAGTGCATTCTTCATCATTGGTTTATTCATATGGGTACTTCGTACTTATAAGAAAGACCAAGTAGAAGCTAAAGCGTAAGGGGCAGATAGTGGAACATTATATTAGTTTATTTGTAAAAGCCGTTTTTATTGAGAACTTAGCGTTGTCATTCTTCTTAGGCATGTGTACTTTTTTAGCAGTATCTAAAAAAGTAACTACATCAATTGGCCTAGGTATAGCGGTTATAGTTGTATTGGGTATTTCTGTACCTGTTAACAACTTGGTTTACCATGCGGTACTTGCACCCGGTTCACTTACTTGGTTAGGTTACCCGGATGCAGATCTTAGCTTTTTACGTTTCTTAACTTTCATTGGTGTTATTGCAGCACTAGTGCAAATACTTGAAATGGCATTAGATAAGTTTTTCCCTGCACTATACAACGCGTTAGGTATCTTCTTACCACTTATCACAGTTAACTGTGCAATATTTGGTGCGGTATCATTCATGGTTGAGCGTAACTATAACTTCGGCGAGTCTGTTGTTTATGGTATTGGCGCTGGTGTTGGTTGGGCACTTGCAATTACATTACTTGCAGGTATCCGTGAGAAACTGAAATATTCAGACGTGCCAGACGGCTTACGTGGTTTAGGTATTACCTTCATCACTGTTGGTTTAATGGGACTTGGCTTTATGTCATTCTCTGGTATTTCACTGTAAAGGGTAGCGAGGATAAATCATGGATTATCAGATTTTCTTAGGCGTTGGTGTTTTCATCGCTATCGTTGTACTACTAGTTTTAGTGATCATTGGTGCTAAATCTCAGTTAGTTGCAAGCGGTGACATCATCATCGGTATTAATGGCGATAAAGACAAAGCCATTACTACATCAGCAGGTAATAAGCTTTTAAGTGCATTATCTGAGTCAGGTATTTTCGTATCATCTGCTTGTGGTGGCGGTGGCTCTTGTGGTCAGTGTCGTGTTCACATTAAAGAAGGTGGCGGCGATATCTTGCCAACTGAACTTGATCACATATCTAAAGGTGAAGCCCGTGAAGGCTGTCGTTTAGCGTGTCAGGTAAATGTTAAAAACGACATGGAAATTGAACTTGAAGAGTCAATTTTCGGTGTTAAAAAATGGGATTGTGAAGTTATCTCTAACGATAACAAAGCAACGTTCATTAAAGAACTTAAACTGCAAATCCCTGGTGATGAGTCAGTGCCTTTCCGTGCGGGTGGTTACATCCAAATTGAAGCGCCACCTCACCATGTTAAATATGCAGATTTTGATGTTCCTGAAGAATATCGTGGCGACTGGAACCATTTTGGTTTCTTCGATCTGGAGTCAAAAGTAGACGAAGAAACTATTCGTGCATACTCAATGGCTAACTACCCAGAAGAAGAAGGCATCATTATGCTTAACGTGCGTATTGCTGCTCCGCCTCCGAGAAACCTAAGCTTGCCATGTGGTAAAATGTCTTCGTACATTTGGTCACTTACAAAAGGCGACAAGGTAACTATTTCAGGTCCATTTGGTGAGTTCTTTGCTAAAGACACAGATGCAGAAATGATCTTTGTTGGTGGTGGTGCTGGTATGGCGCCAATGCGTTCACATATCTTTGACCAACTTAAACGTTTAAACTCTAAACGTAAGATGAGCTTTTGGTATGGTGCACGTTCTGAACGTGAAATGTTCTACGTAGAAGATTTTGACGGCCTAGCGGCTGAAAATCCTAACTTCGTATGGCATACAGCACTTTCAGATCCACAACCTGAAGATAACTGGGAAGGCTATACTGGCTTTATCCATAACGTGTTATTTGAGAACTATCTTAAAGATCACGAAGCGCCGGAAGATTGTGAGTACTACATGTGTGGTCCTCCAATGATGAACGCTGCAGTTATCACTATGCTTAAAGATTTAGGTGTTGAAGACGAAAATATCTTATTAGATGATTTTGGTGGCTAACACTAATACCAAAACAGTTTAGTTTTGGTTAAAATACCAGCCTCGTAGCACTTGTGTTACGAGGCTTTTTTTATTCTTTAATTTTATCAATCTATTAAGTAGAGCTGTTATGAATCGAGTAAGTACTTCACAAGGCATAATGGCCTTTTTACTAATCACACTGATCTTATTACTGTCTGGGTGTGGTGAAAAACCAGAGTCGAGGGAAACCTTTTTAGAAGGTAAGACTATGGGAACCACTTATCATATTAAATATTATGATGAGCAAACCCAGCTATCGGCCTCACAATTACAGCTACAAATAGACGCTGTTTTAAAAGATGTAAATCAGTCTATGTCTACTTACATAGAAGACTCTGAAATAAATACATTTAACAGATTACCTGCAAATCAAGTGATGCCAATTAGCGAAGATTTTAGGGCTGTTATATCTGAGTCTATTCGCTTAGGTGAATCAACTAAAACACTTGATGTAACCATGGGACCTCTCATTGACTTATGGGGCTTTGGTCCTGATAAAAAACCAACCAATCGCCCAACAGATGAAGAGCTTGCTTCAATGGTTGAAAAAATAGGTATTGATAAGCTTATTTTAAATGAACAGGGTTTAGCTAAAACAGTTAATGGGTTAGAGCTTTCGTTTTCAGCAACGGCTAAAGGCTACGGTATCGACAAAATAGCGCAGCTATTAGAAAGCCACAGTATTACTAACTACATGGTTGAGATTGGTGGTGAGCTACGTATAGCGGGTGAAAAGCCAAATAACCAGGATTGGAAAATTGCGATAGAACAACCAGATGCACAACCTGGAGAGCGTAAAGTACACCGTGTTTTATCACCAGGTACAAGTGGGATCGCAACATCAGGTGATTACCGTATTTTTTATAAAATGGATGGGGAGATCTATACTCATTTAATTGACCCTGTAACCGGCATGCCTATTAAGCACGACTTAGTGTCGGTAACTGTGCTTCATCCAAGCGCTATGACAGCAGATGGTTTAGCGACTGCTCTTACTGTGATGGGTATGGAGAAAGCTCAGGCATATGCTCAGCAGCACGATTTGCCAGTGTATTTAATAGGTAAATCAGAAGAGGGTTTAGTTACTTATTCAAGCCCTGCATTTAAACCTTATTTATAGTATGGTGCAGCCTTGTTTATTTCCAGATTATTTGGGTATATAATAACACTTGCTCAAAAATGTTTGAGTTTAATTAATTGCTGATCAATAGGGGCTAAGCAATGTCACTTTTTCTTCTTACTTTTGGCTTACTAATTTTAATAGTGTCGGCAATGGCCGTTGGTATGATCGTGCAAAAAAAATCTATGGCAAGTAGCTGTGGTGGTTTAGGTTCGGTTGGTATTGATAAAGCCTGTGATTGCGATGATCCATGTGATAAACGCAAAAACCGTTTAGCTAAAGAGCAAGCCTGGAAAGAAAATCAAATTATTTAAGTTCTCTTAAATATTAAAAAGCGCTTTATAGCGCTTTTTTTGTGTCTGTAAAACCTCTTATCTTTTTTATTTCATAAGTAATCCAATCTTAATGTATTAGACAAACGTCTATAGTTTAGTTTTTTTCACCTATTAGGTTTATTTTTCTCGTTTGTCAAATTGGAGCTAACACTCTAAAGTTTAATCATAGACACAGAGCAAGGCTCTAGTCATAAGCTTGAGGCAAAGTTGGTCTCGCTTAAAAGAATCTTTATATTGTGTGTGAAGATGTTGTCAGTGTGAAAGGCAACTCAAATTCGGTGGTGACTACATTTGAGTTGTTTTTATTTCCCTACAATGTCACGCAGTGTAAACCAAAAATCTTTATATTGTGTGTGAAGATGTTGTCAGTGTGAAAGGCAACTCAAATTCGGTGGTGACTGCATTTGAGTTGTTTTTATTTCCCTA